>NZ_JAPHVK010000004.1:0-163304 GCF_028680565.1 Kingella sp. SNUBH-2017 | reverse complement strand
GCGGTTTGGTCCCACTCCTTCCCATCCCGAACAGGACAGTGAAACGAACCAGCGCCGATGATAGTACGGTCTCCCGTGTGAAAGTAGGTCACCGCCAAACCCTTATTCATACCCCCTGCCTAATAAATCATAGGCAGGGGGTTTCTGCTTGCGGGGGAGGAAGGACGTGTGGATTCACTAAAAACAGCATGAAAATCTAACAACCCCGTCTTAAAGACAGTATGAAAAACTTTTCAGGCTGCCTTTAGACTTTGACGTCAGGCAATTTTTTACAGCTTCAATACAAATTTACGATAAAGATATTCTCCGCCAAGCAAAAATCCCATTAGAACATAGGAAATAATGCCGGTATAAAGCGCCCATAGATGGTAGGCTTCAACAAATACCAGCAATGCGGCCAGACTGCCGTTTAGCAGAAAAAAAGCACACCATATCTGAGTGATTCGGCGTGTATAAACGACTCCTTCCGGAGGAAGGTCGGGATGCTGTAAGCGGGCGATTTTTTCGATCGCACTCTGTTTTTGGGTAAGGCTTAGTGTAAAGACAAACAACATTAAGCCGCTCACCCATACCGGATACCAATACATACTGTCCGGCAGCCTGAACAACAGGGTAAGGGCAAAAAATGCCGCAACCAATAGCGAAATGCGTTTTTGGATGCGGTCGGACTGAAGATAAGCGCGGCCGAGCCACAGCGCCATCATCAGTCCGGCCAAAGCGTAAAACCAACCCTGGCTGCGACCGTAATACCACAGCAGCGGGTAGATCAGGCTCAGCAGCGTGAGCAGGATTTTGGCGGTAGTACTCACTGGGTGGCGTTATCGGACTGGTAAAGTTTCAGTACCGCCTGCACCACATCGTCCACAGTGCGCACGTTGCGAAAATCGTCGGCCTGCAGTTTGTAGCCGGTTTGGCGCTTGATTTGGTCGAGCAGGTCGATGGCATCGATGCTGTCGATTTCCAAATCTTCATACAGATTGGTGCTGCCGGTGACATTGCTGGTGTCGATTTCAAACATGTTTTCCAGAATATCGAACAAAAAAGCGCGGATTTCGGTTTCGGTCATGGCAGATCCTCAGCTGGCACGTTGTTTTTCGATAAAGGCGGCAAGGGTGGAAACATTGGCGAAGCTGTCGCGCAGTTCCTGGTTTTCGCCGTCGAGCTGGAAGCCGAAATGTTTTTGCACGGCTAATCCCAGTTCCAGCGCGTCCACCGAGTCCAAACCCAGGCCTTCGTCGCCAAACAGCGGCGCCTGATCGTCAATATCGGCGGCGCTGATGTCTTCCAGCCCCAGGCTGTCGATAATCAGTTGTTTGATTTCTTGTTTCAAGTCAGTCATTTTTGCTTCTTTCGTTAAAGTAGTGTTGCAAATAATCGTTCAAACGGCGCGCGGCAATCGGCAACGGATGCTTGGCGAGCCAGTCTTGCGGGTCGATATCGTCGCCCACGCGGAAAACGTAAACCGGTTTTTGCAGCGGGATTTTGTACCACGGCTGGCCTTTTTTGAAATTGGGCGGTTGCATTCTGATGACCACCGGCGTGATGGTT
The DNA here is from genome assembly GCF_028680565.1 of Kingella sp. SNUBH-2017. Classification (NCBI taxonomy): domain Bacteria; kingdom Pseudomonadati; phylum Pseudomonadota; class Betaproteobacteria; order Neisseriales; family Neisseriaceae; genus Kingella; species Kingella sp. SNUBH-2017. The sequence goes on along the minus strand of NZ_JAPHVK010000004.1, from coordinate 161,756 downwards.
TTTGCGCTACGCAAGCCCATCGAAACCGCGCCGCGGTGAAACTTCACCACTCCGTCCCAGCCGGTGCGGGTGCCTTCGGGGAAAACCAGCAGGCATTCTTCCTGCAAAATCTTATCCACCGCTTCGACAAAATCCATATCTTCATGGTTGGGCAGATAGCCGCAGGAGCGGATTTGGCCGATCATGGCCGGGTTTTTCAGCAAATCGGCTTTCACAATACAGTTGGCTTCCGGTACGCGGCTGAGCAGCAGCACCACATCCAATAGCGACGGATGGTTGGCCAAAATCAGCTGCCCCGGCCGGCCGAGCCGCTCGAATCCTTCAAAACGCACGCTCAAAATGCCCGCCGCAGTCAGATAATGGCTGAACCACAGCCAGGTTTTGGTTACCGTGCGCCGCGCCCGTTTGCGGCTGGCCAAATCGGGCGACGGATTGAGTAAAAACGGAATCAGAAACAGCTGCAGCAGCACGCCGAATACGCCGAAAAACACAAAACCCAGCCCGGTGGCAACCAGCCGCCATGCGCGATTGGCGCGGCTGCTTAAGGACGTTTTTTCTGCCATTGCCAAACCTTGTCCGCATAAAGGTGCTGCCATTCAAGGCAGCCTGAAAGCTCGTGTTGCAGCCACGACAGCGCGCCCCAATAGCCGTTTTGCGCCTGTTGTCCGGCTGCGGCAGGCATTGCGCTCAAACGCCAGCCGTCGCCGCGGCCCAGCAGCATCGAGAGCGCATAAGGGAAAGGTGCGCGTTCGGCAGGGGCGGCCGGATATTGCGCTTGCAAAGGCTCGTCCACCACCGCCACCAGCACCTTGTCGGTACCGTCGGCAAGAAAGCCCGCCGCTTCGGCCAGCGCCGCTTCCAAACCGTCGCCGCGCACCGACAGCGCGGTGTATTCGCTCATATCGCCGCGCAGCATCGACCATTGGCCGGCCAGCGCGTTGTGTACCGACAGCCCGAACGATGTGGGCGACACTTCATTTTCGCGCAGCAGCCCCACCCACAGCGCAAAGCTGCGGTTGATTTCGCCGTCGTGCGACGCCAGTACCAGCGGGCAGCGCTCGTTTTCGGCAACAAGCGGATGGGCAGCCTGAAACAGCAGCCGCGCCGAAACGCCCAGTCTCCGCCGCTGCATGGCGGGCAGGAAAGCCACCGGCGGCGGCGTGTCGGGCAAATCTTCCGCCCGCAGCCGTCCGCCTGCCCACGCCGCCCATTCTTCGCTGCTGTGCAGACGGGTGGACGCGGCATGCCAGCCGAGCAGGTTGAAAGAGAAAGAAAGGGAAGCGTTCATGCGTTTTCAGGCTGCCTGTGTTAAGCGGGCGGCGCATCAGATGCCGCCGCCGGACTGCCCGCTTTGCCGCGGGCGCAAGATGGCGCGGATTATAGCAAAAGGCAGCCTGAAACCCTATGCCCAAAAGGCGTTTGAACGGTTTTTCAGGCTGCCTGAAACGCACTCGGCAGCCTGAAAAGTATTTTGGGACGGCATCGCTGCCAAAGCGGCGCAAAGCAGCCTGAAAACGGCGGCGGCTTGATTGGAATCAGCCTGTGCCGCCGAATGCCGCCAGCTGCCGGTATGCCGGCTGCCGCCAGCGGCCGAATCCCTGCCAGTGTATCTGCACTTTCAGGCTGCCCGGCCACACGGCGGCAAGTAGGAAAGCCTGCTCGCCGGCGGCTGATTGGCAGCCTGAAAGCAAAGGACTGTTGCCAATCGCAAACACTTTTCCCGCCCAGTTTTCATCGTTTGCATGCAGCTGCCAAACGCCGTTATCCGAGCGGCGCAGGCCGACTGCGGCCATATCCGCCAAAACCAAACCGGCGGCTTTGAGCAGCGTTTCTTTCAGCGTCCACAGCAGGTAATGGCCGGCGGCATCGGCGCCGTTTTCTTCCAGCCAGCGGCATTCGTCGGCATGGAGTATCCACTCGCGCCAATGGGCGAAACGGCGCGGGCGCAGCGCTTCCAAATCAATGCCGACGGCAAAACCGTGGGCAAGCGCAAGCGCCGCATGGCCGCGGCTGTGGCTGAGCGAGGAAACGGCGCCGGCCTGCTGTTTGAGAAAACGGCTCACCTGCCAATCGGTGCTGCCGCCGCGCGTGGGATGGGCGGCAAGCAGGGCGCGGTCGGCAGCGGACAAATCCTGCGGCCGGTAACCGGCGGCGCAGTCGGGGCCGGCCAGATAGAGATGCAGGGTATTTTGCGATTGCTGCAAAGCGTTCATTTCAAGTAAACTGCGTTAAGTTTTGTAGCCGTTTGTCTAATCGTTTCACTTTTAGGAGACCGTAATGAAGAAAAGCCATTTTGTCCTGCCCGCGCTGATTGTAGCCGCTTTCGCCGTGAGCGGCTGTAAAAACAGCCAAAGCCCCGAAGACGGTGCCCGTAGCGACAGCCACAGCAGCCAGAGCGACAAAGCATCCAAACAAACTTCCGGCAGATACTGCCGCCTGCTCAAAGACGACGATCCCGGCCGCAAAGGCCGCAAAGTGGTGTACCGTTGCGACGGCCGCGCGGTGATGGCTTCCGAAGAAGCAAAACAACTGCTCGAACCCGGCATTCCGGTGAGCTTTGCCGGCGGCGGCCGCGTGATTGAATCCGGTCTGACCACCCGCCAGGCCGCCAACGCCACCGGCCGTTCCGATGAAGTCGCCTGCCAGCGCGCCTTTATCAACGCCGCCCACAAATTCCAGGAAACCGCCGCCAAACGCGGCGCCACCCGCGTGAGCAACTTCCACAGCATTTACGACCGCAAACCGATGCACGGCGGCCAGTACGACTGCGAAGTCGGCACCTTCCACGCCCGCGTGGTATTCAAAGGCGACCTTGCCCGCTAAACGCTTACAGCATCCGAAGAATGCAGGCAGCCTGAAAACCCTTTTGCCGCCCGAATCCGGCGGCGCAGCAGGTTTTCAGGCTGCTTTTTTTCCTTGGATAGGGAGGATTTATGCTGAAAACGCTGGCTTTATTCGTGCTGACCGCGCTGGCCGAAATCATCGGCTGCTGGCTGCCCTATCTGTGGCTGCGCCAGGGAAAAAGCGCCTGGCTGCTGCTGCCTGCCGCCGCTTCGCTGGCGCTTTTTGCCTGGCTGCTTACACTGCATCCGACTGCCAGCGGTCGCGTGTATGCCGCTTATGGCGGCGTGTATGTGTGCGTGGCGCTGCTGTGGTTGTGGCTGGCCGACGGCATCGCCCCGCGCCGCAGCGACTGGCTGGGCATGGCGCTGTGCCTGTGCGGCATGGCAGTGATAATGCTCGGCGGCAAACGGCTTTAAAGGGCGCAAAGCAGCCTGAAAACCTTTGCGCCGCTGTCGGGAGCCCTTGGAAAACGGGCAAAACCGTTTTCAGGCTGCCTGAAAGCACCGCCCGCGCGGGCATGACGCCGCAGCCGTTTGGCGGTAAAATCGTGCCCTAAATCCGCACCGCTTGCCGTTTTGTTTTGCCGGCAGCGGTGTTCTTGCCGTCTAAACGCCGCGTTGTTGCCCGGCCGCCGCCTGTTTTGCCGTTTCAGGCTGCCTTTTTTGTCTGCTGCCCATGAACATCATTGCCCTGATTCCCCACTACCGCCATCCGACCACCCTGCCGCAGGTGGTCGCCGCCCTGCGTGCTGCCGGCCTGCCGGTGCTGGTGGTGGACGACGGCTCGGGCGAAGAATACCGCGCAGCGGTGGAAGCGGTGTGTGGCGAGAGCGTTCAGGCTGCTTTCCGGCCGGTAAACGGCGGCAAGGGCAGCGCGGTGAAATGGGGGGTGAAACTGGCCGCCGAACAGGGCTACAGCCATGTGCTGCAAATCGACGCCGACGCCCAGCACGATTTTGCCGACATTCCGCGCTTTGTCGAAACCGCGCGCGCGCAGCCGCAGGCGGTGGTTTGCGGCCGGCCGGTGTACGATGGCAGCGTGCCCAAAGCGCGGCTTTACGGCCGCAAAATCACCGATTTTTGGAACGCGGTAAACACCTGCTCGCGCGACATCAAAGACGGCATGTGCGGCTTCCGCATCTATCCGGTTGCCCCGTTTTTGGACGTGGTGCATCACGAAAAGGTGGGTGATCGTATGGATTTTGACAATGAAATCCTGATCCGCCTGTACTGGCGCGGCCTGCCCTTTGTGTGGCTCGACACCCGCATCGCCTACCGCGAAGAAGGCATTTCCCATTTCAGGCTGCGTGCCGACAACTGGCTGATCAGCAAAATGCACACGCGGCTGTTTTTCGGCATGCTGGCCTGGCGCTTGGGCGGCGGCCGCAAAAAACGGCAGCGCCACTGGTCGGCGCAGCGTGAGCGCGGCAGCCCGCTGTTTCTGAAAATCAGCGTGTGGCTGGTGCGCTATCTGCCGCTGTGGATCGCCCGCCTGGTGTCGGCGCTGGTGGCGGCGTATTTTTATCTGACTTCGCGCAGCCAGCGCCGCGCCGTGCGCCAGTACCAAAGCAGCCTGAAACAGTCTTTTCCCGATGCGCCGCTGCCCGCACGCTTTGCCGTGTACCGCCAGTTTGCCGCCTTCGGTCAGGCGGTGGCCGACCGCTTTGCGGTGTGGCAGCGCAAAATCACCGCCGACAATCTGGTGTTGGAAGACCCCGACGGCCTGTTCTCCACCGTGCGCTGGCACGAAGGGCGCGGCCAGATTCTGATCTGCTCGCATCTGGGCAATATGGAAATCTGCCGCGCGCTGGTGTCGCGCCATCCCGGCTTCAAAATGAACGTGCTGGTGTATGACGCGCATTCCGCCGAGTTCAGCCAGGCGCTCAAAGCCGCCGGCGCCAGCTACATCCAGCTGATTCAGGTGGACAAGCTCGATGCCGCGCAGATGCTGTCGCTGTCGCAGAAACTCGATGCCGGCGAATGGATTGCCATCGCCGCCGACCGCACGCCGGTGCGCGGCAACAAAACTGTGGCCGTCGATTTTCTCGGCCGCCGCGCCGAGCTGCCGCAGGGGCCGTGGCTGCTGGCCGGCCTGCTCAAAGCCCGCACCAACACCATTTTCGTGCTGCGCGGCCGCGGCCGGCGCTACCATCTCTGTCTCAAGCACTTTGCCGACATTCCCGCCTGGACACGCGCCAACCGCGAGCAGCAGATTGCCGAAGCCGCCCAGCGCTATGCCCGCCTGCTCGAGCAATACGCCCGCCGCGCGCCGCTGCAATGGTTTAATTTCTACGATTTTTGGAATACCCCGCATGGCTAAACACGTTTATCTGCGCCACAGCACCGAGATGGAAGTCCCGTTTTTCGACGTTGATGTGATGAACATCGTCTGGCACGGGCACTACGTCAAATATCTCGAAGTCGCCCGCTGCGACCTGCTCGACTTTATCGGCTACAACTACGCGGTGATGCTCGAGCGCGGCTATATGTGGCCGGTGGTCAAGCTCGATCTCAAATACGTGCGCCCCGCCCGTTTCGGCCAGAAAATCCGCGTTGAAATGGCGCTTACCGAGTTTGAAAGCTGCCTGAAAATCGACTACACCATCTGCGACGCCCACAGCGGCGCCAAGCTCACCCGTGCCACCACCACCCAAGTCGCCCAGCGCATGGACAACGGCGAAATGCAGTTCCAAACGCCCGACTGCTGGCAGGACGCGCTGCGCGGCACCGCCGGTTTTCAGGCAGCCTGAAAACGCCGGCAGCAAAAACGGGATAAGGCTTTCAGGCTGCCTTTGCTTTTGCCCGAACAGGCAGCCTGAAAACGGCAAAAACGCCAAACGGCACGGTAAAAACCGTGCCGTTTGTTTTTCAGGCTGCCGGGAATCAGAAGCGGGTGCCGAGGCTGATGTGCCAGCGCAGCCGTTTGTCGTGGTGGCCGTAGGCGACGTCGAAAGAAAAAGGGGCAACCGGGCTGAACCAGCGCAGGCCGATGCCGGTGCCGTGGCGCATGGTCATGTCTTTGAAGTTGCGGGCAACGCCGCCAACATCGTGAAACAGCGCGAGGGCGAAACTTTCTTTAATCGGAAACTGATATTCGGCGCTGGCCACCGCCATTGCGCGGTCGGGCAGGATGGCGGAGCTGTCGCTTAAGCGGCGGCCGATGCTGTCGAGCTCGTAGCCGCGCACCGACGAGGCGCCGCCGGTGCGGAACATCAGGGTGGAGGGCACTTCGCCTTCGGTTTGTTTTTGGGTACTGTACACATAGCCCAGTTCGCCGCGCAGCACCAGCGTGCCGATTTTCTTGTTTTCCGGCGTGAAGTAGTAGCCGGCATTGGCTTTGACCCGCGCCAGCGGCGCCGAAGAGAGCAGCTTGCCGAGAGTTACGCCGACTTTGCCGTCGAGATAGTAGCCGTTGGCCGGGCGCAGCAGGGTTTCGATGTTCTGCCGCTTCCAAGATGCAGTGAGCATGGTAGCGTGGCTGCGGCCGATGCGGGTTTTGCTGTCGGGCACTTCGCTGTTTTCAAAAACGAACTCGATGCCCAGCCGCGCATCGATGCCGTCGCGGTCGCGCACGCGCCACAGGCCGCCGCTAACCGCGCGTTTTTCCAGCTTCTGCGTGGTGCTGCGCGAATAGCCCAGGCTGGTGGTGTAGTAGTAGCCGTGGTTGTTGCGCGGCTGGCTGATGCCGACGGAGGTATTGGTCTGGTAACGGTCGATGGAAGTGGACAGCGAGCCGACGTAGCCGCGCTTGAACAGGTTGTAGTGCGAATAGCCGAGGCTGCCGCCCAAGCCGTAGGCGGAATCAAAACCAAGACCGGCTTCGAATTTCTGGCGCTTGACTTCGGATACCGCCACTTTCACCGGCACGCGGTCGTTTTCCATGCGCTCGAAGTCGGCCTGCACCGAAGCGCCGGCGTAGTGGCCGTCGCCCTCGAGCGACTGCTGGTAGTCAAGCAGGCTGTCGAGGCTGTAGGGATCGCCCGGGCGGAATTTGGCCAGATCGCGCACTACGCTTTCGGGATAACGCTCGGTGCCGCTGATTTCAAAGTCGCCGAAATAAACCGGCTGCTTGCTGTCGATGGTTACTTTCAGATCGGCGCTGTTGGTGGCGGGATTGATGGTGGCGCGGGTGGTGGAAAATTCCGCCAGCGGGTATTTGCGCCGCGCCACCGCGCCGAGCACCGAAGTTTTGCTGCTCGACCAGTCTTCCTGGCGGAAAGGCGCGCTCACCGGCAGCCGCCAGCCGGAGAAGGCGTCTTTGTAGTAGCTGCCCAAATCGTCTTCCTGCAGGATGTCGCCCAACAGTGCCACCCCCACTTTGTCGATGCGGGTGCGCTTGCCCAGGTCGATTTTCAAAAGATAGCCCTTGCCTTCGGGAACAATGTTGATTTTGGCGTTGAAATAGCCTTCGGTTTTGAGCATGTTGAGCGCGTCGTTGGGCGCGTCTTCCAAAAGATAGCCGACTTGTTCGCTGTCCAAATCTTCGGTGCGCTGGTAGTGGATCAGCGGCAGGTGCTGTTCGAGCATTTTTTTGATGTCTTTGTCGGCCACTTCGATGCGCACGGGGTGGCGCGGCGTGTATTTGGGCGTGTCGTCGATATCGTCGTCGCTGTCGGCCGGTTTGAGCCAGCGCTCTCGGATGCGGCTTAACACGCCGGTTTTTTTGTCTTTGCTTTCTGCGGCGGCGCTTTCGGCGTTTTCAGGCTGCTTTTGTTCCGTTTGTTGAATGCTCTGTTCGGGCTGCGTTTGCGCGGCCGCCGGCGCCGAGGCAGCCTGAAAGCTGTCGTCGGCAAGGGCGGGCAGGCTCAGCCACAGGCTGAGGCAGAGCAGAAAACAAAAGGGGCGCTTAGACATGTGCGGGTGGTGCGGAAACAAAAAAGAGCCACATTCTAACATCGAACGGCAGCGTCTGCTTTTCAGGCTGCCTGCCGCGCCGAAGGCAGCCTGAAAACAGCGGCGCGATGCCTGCCGCTTTGCTGCGTTTTGCCGCCGCCCGGTTTTCAGACTGCTTTGCCCCGCGCGGCGCGGTGGCGCATGATTGCAACACACGGCTACCGCTGCCGTATCCGCGCGCCGTTTTTTGATACCGCTTCTTGTCGGCAGGCAGGGTTTCAGGCAAACTGCCCGCTTTTTCGCGGCACCGTTTCAGGCTGCCGGTTTTCCGTTTCCGATTTCCCCGATTTATGTCCGAATTTTCTTCCCGCAACCGGATCGACACCCTGCTGAAGGTGGAAACGCCCGAGGCTGTCGATATCTATCTGCGCCCCGCTTCAATATTCTCGCGCTCGCGCGCCTATCTTTTGGACTTGCTTATCCGCTTTATTTGGCTTTGGCTTTCAAGCTGGCTGCTGAGCCTTCTTATCGGCCTGCTCGGCGTGAATTCCGATGTGTTTATGATGCTGTTTTTTCTGAATCTGTTTTTTGTTTTGTGGCTGTACCACGTGCTGTTTGAAGTGCTGTGGAGCGGGCAGACGCCCGGCAAGCGCGTTTTCGGCCTGCGTGTGGTAAACGACGACGGCACGCGGGTGGGCTGGAGCGCGGCGATGATGCGCAATCTGGTGCGGCTGGCAGACGGCCTGCCGTTTTTGCACGGCGTCGGCATGGTGGTGGCGCTGTGCGACCCCTACGGCCGCCGCCTGGGTGATATGCTGGCGTCCACGGTGGTGGTTTATGCCGAGAAAAACCGCGCTGCCGCCGCGCGTTTGTCGCTGCGCGGCGTCGAAGCGGTGGCGCCGCCGGTGGTGCTGACGCGCGAGGAGCAGCAGGCGGTGCTCAGCTTTGCCGAGCGCCGCTCGTCGCTGGCGCCGGTGCGGGCGCAGGAGTTGGCGGAGATGATGGCGGTGTCGATTTTCGGCGGCCAAATCGGCGGCGACCCGCAGCAGCTGATACTGGGGTTGGCGAAATACTATGCCGGCGAAGAGCGTAAGCAGGAGGGCGTTGCGGCATGAGACAGCTGTTTTTTGAAGAGCAAAACAACGCTTTCTGGCAGAAATTCGAGCAGGATTTGCAGCTGCTGGAGCAGGACAAGCGCCTGCCGCCGGCGCGCACCGAGTGCTTTGTGCAGCACTACCGCACCGTCTGCCACCATCTGGCGCTGGCAAACGACCGCCATTATTCGGGCAGCCTGACTTCCTATCTGCAGGCGCTGTGCGAGCGCGGCCACCAGCTGCTTTACCGCGGCCAGCGCCAAAGCCTGCTGCCGCGCTTTGTCGAATTTGTCCGCAGCGGTTTTCCGCAGGCGGTGCGCGCCGAGAAAAAGCTGGTCATCGCCGCCCACCTGATGTTTTACCTGCCTTTTTTGCTGGCCTTTTTGCTGGTGCTGGTGCTGCCGGAGAGCAAGCTGGACGAGGTCCCGGGCTTCGATAGTTTTTCCGATTTGGAAACCATGTATAACGATATGCAGAAAGCCTATGGCGACGGCAGCAACCGCGATTTCAGCCAAAACATGATGATGTTTGCCTATTATGTGTTCAACAATATCGGCATCGCCTTTCGTGCGTTCGGCAGCGGTGTTATGTTCGGGCTGGGCACGGTGTTTGTTACCGTGTTCAACGGCTGGATGATCGGCGGCAGCATGGCCTATATGATCGGCAAACCCAGCGGCCCGGCGTTTTTCTCGTTTGTGATTACCCACGGCGCTTTCGAGCTGACCGGCATCGTGCTGTCGGCGGCCGCCGGTTTGCGGCTGGGCGCTGCGCTGCTTTACCCGCAGGGCTTGTCGCGCCGCGATGCCTTGAAAGTGCAGGGTAAAAAAGCCATCGCGCTTTTAAACGGCGCTTTTTTGATGCTGTTTATTGCCGCGATTATCGAAGGCTTTTGGTCGCCGCTCACCAGCGTCCATATGGCTGTCAAATATGTGGTCGGTCTGGGTATGTGGGTTTTGGTTTATGCCTATCTGATGTTTGCCGGCCGGCAGGGGGGCGCAGAATGAATATTTGGGAAACGCGCCTGAACTTCCGCCCGCGCAACGGCTGGGAAGCGCTGGATTTGGGCACGCGCCTGTTTCAGGAACGCCCGTTTCTGTACATGGGGCTGTGGGCGGTGTATTCGCTGCCGTTTTACGGCCTGCTGATGCTGGTGTTCTGGCAGCAGCCGGCGTGGGCGGGATTTCTGATCTGGCTCTTGAAGCCGGTGTTTGAAGCGCCGCTGCTGCAGCTGATGTCGCGGCAGGTATTTGAAGATCTGCCGGGCTTTTCAGGCTGCCTGAAAAGCAGCTGGCGCAGTCTGTGGCGGCCGCGGCTGATCGGCGATCTGACTTGGCGCCGCCTGAGCATCCGCCGCAGCCTGGTGCTGCCGCTGACGGTGCTGGAAGGCTTGGGCGGCAAAGCGTGGTCGCGCCGCAGCAGCGAGCTGTCGCGCCGCAGCAGCGCGATGGCCGGCTGGCTCACTTTCGTCGGCATCCACATCGAAATGATCCTGTCTTTCGGCCTGCTGCTGCTCGGCATCTGGTTGTGGTGGGAAGATCCGACTTCCACCTTCTTCGGCAATCCCTTTACCAATCTGCGGGCGTGGAACGAACTCGGGCGGCTGTTTGAAACCCTGTTTGTTACCGACGACGGCATCGTGGTCAACCGCATTTCCAATCTGATTTATGTGCTGGTGCTGTGCTTCTGGCAGCCGATTTATGTTGCCAGCGGCTTCAGCCTGTATCTCAATTCGCGCACGCTGGCCGAAGGCTGGGACATCCGGCTGGCGGCGCGCAAAATCCAAGAGCGGCTTACCAAGAGCAAAAGCGCGCTGTGGGCGCTGCTGCCGCTGGTGTTTGTCGTTTTCGCCCTTTCAGGCAGCCTGAAAGCGCAGGCTGAGCCGCTACCGGACGAGCAGAAAATCGAGCGCATCAAGAAAAACGAACTGTCGTCCAAACCCTTTCCCCGTCTCGAAAAAGAAACCAAATGGGTGAAGAAAGACCAGAAATACAAACCGCCCGAACTCGATGTCGCCCTGCCCAAAACCAAAGCCAAAGCGCCGGTGGGCGTCAATATGGTGATTTACCTGATTGCCGCGCTGGCGCTGGGCGGCGTGTTGTTTCTGCTGTGGCGCTGGTCGGCGCATTACTCGGGCAAACTCGAAGGCGTTGAAGTGCCCGATACCCTGTTCGGCATGAAAATCACCCCCGAGAGCCTGCCCGACGACGTGGCGGGCGAAGTGCTGCGCCTGTTTGAGCGCGACCCGCGCGCCGCGCTCAGCCTGCTGTACCGCGGCAGCCTGTCGCAGGTTGCGCGCCGTTACGGCATTCCGCTGCGCAGCAGCGATACCGAGGGCGAAGTGCAGCGCCGCATCGAGCGCCTGAAGCCGGAACTGTCCGCCTACTGGCGGCTGCTGACCACCAATTGGGTGGCGCTGGCCTATGCCCACTGGCAGCCCGACCGCGAAGCGGTGCACAGTTTGTGCCGCGACTACCGCCGCCTGTTTGCCCTTGCCGAGAGTGAAGGCAGCCTGAAAAACCATAAGCGCAACACGGCAGGAGGTGCGGCATGAGTAAAGTCAGAATCCTGCTGCTGGTGCTGGTATTGGCGCTGCTCGGCGGCGGGCTGTATTTCGCCACCGGCTGGGAGCGGCGCCAAGTTACCGTGTGGAAAAACGACGTCCGCGCAGAATGGAGCCATCGGGAAAAAGAGCTGCTGGGCGTGCAGGCGCTGCTCAAAGCCCAAGGCCGCCAGGACAAAGACATCGAGCTGGTGCAGTTAAGCGACAACGTCAATCTGATCGCCCCCGGTACCAACCAGCTGCTGATTGTGTCCGACAGCAACCTGAAAACCCGTACCGATGCCGAAATCCTGCTCGACTGGGTGGCGCGCGGCAACCATGTCGTCATCGAAACACCGACCGATTACAGCATAGCCGAAGACGACGATGAAGATGAAGAAGACGAGCAGGAAGAGCGCTACGGCTACAGCAAAGCCCTGTTCGAAACCCTGAAGCTGAAGCACGGCGAAAAAGAGTTTCCGGAAGCGGAAAAAGAGCAAGAGGCGGTTGCCATCCATCCGGCCTGCGCCGACAGCGAGAAAAAACGTCTTGCCGCCGCTGAGGTGATGTCCGATGACGAAAAACGGCTGGAACGCGATTTCAATCAGGACAAGTACGCCCGATTGAACGTCAAACAGTGCAGCTTCTACATCAACAGCATCAAGCTGCCTGAAGGCAAAACCCTGTATTTCGACAATAACCACCACGGCCGCCTGCTGCAGCCGCAGGCCGGCAGCCAGGTGATGTTCCAAGGCGAAAACCATCTGAGCGGCAGCCAGATTGTCCGCGTGCGCCACGGCGAAGGCAGCCTGACTTTCAGCAGCACCACCAGTTGGCTGAAAAACCCCGAATACCCGCCGCGCGCCGACAGCGGCCTGAAGCTCTACGACCACGCCTATCTGGTGTCTTATCTGGCGCAGGGCAAAAGCAAAATCGTGCTGCTGGGCGAATTGCGCAGCCGCACGCCGCCGCTGCGCAAGCCGGTGCTGTGGATTATTCTCACCAAATACGCCGCCCTAAGCTGGCCGCTGCTGGCGGTGCTGGCGCTGGCGGTATGGCGGATTGCTGCCCGCATCGGTCCGGTGCGCAGCCTGCCGCCCGCGCCCGAGCGCTATCTGGGGCAGCATCTGCTGGCGCAGGGTCGCTTCTTGGCGCGCCACTTCTCCGAGCGCTCGATTCTGGCCGATTTGCAGCAGGAACTGCTCGAACATCTGGAGCGCCGTTATCCGTCGTGGCACCAGCTGACGCCCGCCAAGCGGCTGGACTTTGTCTGCAGCCAGACCAAACTTTCCGCCGATACCGTCAAACCCTGGCTCGAGCCGCTGCCTGCGCACGTCGGCCCCGTCGAATGGCTGGCCATGCTTTCCAAGCACCGGCTGCTGATGCGCCGCCTGCCGCATAAATGGTACTGAATCAGGCAGCCTGAAACCGAAAAAGCAGCCTGAAAACCATCCGCAGCGCTTTTCAGGCTGCCTGCATCCCAAGCAATTATCCGCAATCCGAACCTTAAGGAAGAACCGATGAACGAAACCCCAAACACCCAGTCCGCCGCCGCCCCGATGCAGCAGGGCATGCGCGCTGTCCAAGTCCTGCGCCAGCGTTTGAACGACGTGCTGATCGGCCAGTCGAAAGTGGTGGACGAAGTGCTGACCGTCTTTCTCGCCGGCGGCCACGTCCTGCTCGAAGGCGTGCCCGGTACCGGCAAAACCCTGCTGGTGCGCTCGCTGGCGCAGACCTTTGCCGGCGAATTCCGCCGCATCCAGTTCACCCCCGACCTGATGCCGTCCGACGTAACCGGCCACTACCGCTACGACGCCCACAACAACCGCTTCGAGCTGCGCCAGGGGCCGGTGTTCACCCACCTGCTGCTGGCCGACGAAATCAACCGCGCGCCGGCGAAAACCCAGTCCGCGCTGCTGGAAGTGATGCAGGAGCGCAGCGTCACGCTCGACGGCAACACCCACCGGCTGCCCAGCCCGTTTATGGTGCTCGCCACCCAAAACCCCATCGAGCAGGAAGGCACCTACCCGCTGCCCGAAGCCCAGCTCGACCGCTTTATGTTCAAAGTGATGATCGGCTACCCCAACCACCAGGACGAAACCCGCATGGTCGGCGCCGTGATCGCCAGCAGGGGCAACGACATTCTCAACGACAACACCCCGCAGCATGTGTTCCAGCCGCAGCAGATCGAGCAGCTGCAAAAGCTCGCCACCCGCGTGCAGGTCGATCCGCAGATTATCGACTACGCCGTGCGTCTGGTGCAGTCCACCCGCGACTGGCCGGCGCTTTCCGTCGGCGCCGGGCCGCGCGCCGGCATCGCCCTGATCAGCTGCGCCCGCGCCTACGCGCTGATTGCCGGCCGCGAATACACCACCCCCGACGACATCAAAGCCGTGTGGCTGCCCGCCATGCGCCACCGCGTGCGCCTGTCCACCCAGATGGAGATGGAAGGCGTGCACGTCGAGCAGGTGCTGAACGAGCTGGCCGCCAGCGTTTCCGCCCCGCGGCTGTAAGGCGCTGCCATGAGACCGACCAGACGGCTGATTGCCGTAATGGCAGCCTGCGTTGCGATAGCCGCCTTCGGGCTGCTGCTGCAAAAACTGGGGCAGGGCAGCGTCGGACTGTTGGCGAAGCAGGCCGGTGCCGGCGGCGCGGTATTGGTGGCGCTGGCCGCGCTGTTTGACGCCTTTTCCAGACGCCATCCGCCCGCGCCCCAATTCGAGCGCCACCTGCCGCACCAGTTTGCCCAAGGGCGGGCGCATACCGTCGAAATCACCGTCAGTCCGCCAAACCAGGGCTTGTGGCGCCAGCCGCAGCAGCTGATGCTGGCCGACCACGCTCCGGCCGACTGGGAATGCAGCCCGCCGCTGCTGCACGTCGATACCCTGCCCGGGCGCATCAGCATCGCCCGCTACCAGGCCAGTCCGCGCCACCGCGGCCGCGCCTACTTTTCCCACATCGAATACTGGCTGCCCAGCCCCTTCGGACTTTGGCAGCGCCGCCACCGCGCCGAATTGCCCGCGCAAATCGACGTGCTGCCCGATTTCAGCCGCATTCTCGGCGCCGATTTGATCGGCCTGCAGCGCTGGCTCAATCTGGTCGGCGTGAAAAAACTGCCCCGCCTCGGCCTCGGCCAGGACTTCCACCAGCTGCGCGACTACCAAGACGGCGACGACATCCGCAATATCGACTGGAAAGCCACCTCGCGCATGAGCCGCCCCATCGTCCGCACCTATCAGGACGAACAAGACCAGCAGCTCTTTTTCCTGCTCGACTGCGGCCGCAACATGCGCCTGCAGATGGGCGACAAAAGCCATTTCGACCACGCCCTGCAGGCGATGCTGCTGCTCTCTTACACCGCGCTCAAGCACGGCGATGCCTCCGGCCTGCTCACCTTCGCCCACCCCGAAAGCCGCTTCGTGCCGCCGCACAAAGGCATCGAGCAGCTCGGCCGGCTGGTGCAGGGCGTGTTCGACATCGAACCCTCGCAGCAGGCCGCCGACTTTGAAAGCGCCGTCAATCTGCTGCTGCAAAAGCAGAAACGCCGCGCCCTAGTCGTCGTGCTCTCCCACATCGACCACGAAGACGACCAACGCCTGCTGCAGCACGTCCAGCGCCTGCGCAAGCACCACATGGTGCTGTTCGCCGCCCTGCGTCCGCACGCCGTGGACAGCGCGCGGCAGGATGCCGTAAACAGCGAAGACGACGCTCACCGCTATCTCGGCGCCCTGCATTACGAAAAACAAAGCGCCGAAATCATGCAGAAATTCCAGTTTGCCGGCATCCTCGCCATCAACGTGCTGCCCAAAGAACTGAGCAGCCAGCTGATCAACCACTATCTGAAACTCAAACGCGGCCGGGGTTGGTAGGCAGCCTGAAACGCCCGTCGGCACGCAAAAAAGCAGCCTGAAAAAGTTTCAGGCTGCTTTTTGTTTTACTGCCTTTCGTTTGGGGGCTGTCTGGCGGCGTTTTTTGCGTTTGGAGCGGCCGAAGTCGAAAATATCGAAGCAGTTGCAAAACTCCAAGGCGCAGTCGGCGCTGCGGCAGAAGCGGGATTTGAAGGCGGCGCTGTCGCCGCAGGTTTCGGGCAGATGCAGGACATCCGGCGCGCAGTCGGCAATATCGGGAACGCAGTCGCCGCGCTGGTGGTAGGCCATACCGCCGGCGCGGCGGCGCAGGTTTTCCGCCCGACAGCGTTCAAAGCGCTTTTGCAGCACCCGCCAGCCTTTGAGCAGGCCGTAGCGGCGGATCAGCCGCCGGCCGACGCCGGAGCAGCCGCTGCCGCCGTGCTTCAGCCGGTAGGCGCAGCCGTAGCCTTTGTGCGGCGAGATGCGGCGCTGGTAAACGGCAATCGCCGCCAGCACCAGGCGGGCGGGCAGTTTTTTCAGGCTGCAGAAAATGGCGTTCATGGCGGCGGTGTCGGGTTTGAAAGCAGCCTGAAAAGCCCAATCCGGCTTTCAGGCTGCCTGAAAGTGAAAAACGGTTTTCAGGCTGCTTGGGGTGTGGCGGCAGCCTGAAAGCTGAAGTTAAAAGGTGTAGCCGGTTTCCAGTTCGTCGTCGCCCACCAGCTCGAGCAGCAGGGCGTAGAGCGGGGCGAGGGCGGGGTAGCGGCGGGTGGTGCGGCGCAGATAGTTGAGAAAACGCGGAATCTCGGGGCGGTATTTGTCTTTGCCGTCGCGCCACCACAGGCGGGCGAAGATGCCGGCTACTTTGAGATGGCGCTGCACGCCCATGAATTCGTACCAGCGGTAGAAGGTGTCGAACTCGGCGGGCACGGGCAGGCCGGCGGCGCGGGCTTTTTCCCAGTAGCGGATAACGAGGTCGAGGGTGAATTCTTCTTCCCATTCGATAAAGGCGTCGCGCAGCAGGGAAACGAGATCGTAGCTGATCGGGCCGTAGAGGGCGTCTTGGAAGTCGAGAATGCCGGGGCGGCCGCCGGTGAGCATGATGTTGCGCACGATAAAGTCGCGGTGGACGAAGACTTTGGACTGCGCTTCGATTTCGGGCAGCAGCGCGTCCAAACCCTGCTGCCAAAGCTGGCGCTGTTTGAAGTTGAAGGGTTTGCCCAGCTCTTTGGCGGCGAACCAGTCGGGAAAGAGATTGGCTTCGCGCAGCAGGATGTCGCGGCTGTATTCGGGCAGCACGCCGGGGCGGGAGGCTTTTTGCAGGATGATTAACTCGTCCAGCGCTTTGAGCAGCAGGGCTTTGTGGGTTTCAGGCTGCGTATCGTGCTGCATGGCGGCGAGATACTGCACTTTGCCCAGGTCGTTGAGCGCGATAAAGCCTTGTTTTTCGTCGCGCGCGAGAATCTGCGGCACATTGAGCATGGAGAAGATTTCGCGCACGCGCACATAGGGTTCGGTGTCCATTTTGTCGGGCGGGGCGTCCATGCAGACAATGCTTCGCCCGTCGGCAAAACGGGCGCGGAAATAACGGCGGAAATCGGCGTCGGCGGCGGCGAATTCGAGGGCGAATTCCTGGCCGGGAAACTGCTGCTGCAGCCAACTTTTTAGCTGGGTCTCTCGTTGCATAATCGGATTTTCGGTTAAAATGGCCGCCATTTTAATGTAAAACCGCATACGGGGTATGATTTTGCCGCGTTTATCCGCACACACACCACTGGTTCTGGCTTTGGGCGCCGTTTTCTCAACGGCGGCCGCTGCCGAGGGCACCGCAACGGCGGCGGACGGCTGGAGCCGTTCGGATTTGAGCTGCCGTGCCGGCGCGCAGTCCGGCGACGATTTGCCGCCGGCCAAAGGCAGCGGCGGCGCGGTTTTGCCGGAAAACGCCACCCGCATCAGCGCCGATCGCATCGCCGGCCAGACCAATGTGCGCGCGCGGGCGGAAGGCGATGTCATCATCGAGCGCAACGACCAGACCCTGAACGCCGATTGGGTCGATTACGACCAGCAGGCCGATGTCGTGCGCGCCGGCGACAGCTTCACCCTGACCCGCGGCGACGGCCAGACCGTGCGCGGCAAGGAGCTTCATTACGATTTGTCGCGTGAAAGCGGCCGTACGGCGGATGCGCAGTTTGCCGTCGAACACGAAAGCCGCCGCCTGCAGGGCGTCAGCGCCGAAATGGAAATGCGCGACAAAAACCATTACGCGATGCGCGGCGTGAAGTTCAACACCTGCAATCCGGGCGACCGCTCGTGGTACATTCAGGCTGCCGAACTGAAAGCCGACCGCGAAAGTGGCATCGGCACCGCCCGCCACGCGCGGTTGGTATTCGGCGGCGTACCGGTGCTTTACACGCCGTGGGCGGACTTCCCGCTCAACGGCAACCGCAAAAGCGGCCTGCTGGTGCCGACCATTAAAATCGGCTCCGACGGCACCGAGCTCGAGCTGCCCTATTACTTCAATCTCGCGCCCAATTACGATGCCACACTCGCCCCGGGCATCATCACTGCGCGCGGCGCCACGCTCGGCGGCGAGTTCCGCTATCTGCAGGACAAATATTCAGGCAGCCTGAAAGCCAAATACCTGCCGCACGATCGTCGCAGCCCGCACCGCCACCGTTACGAAGCCGAATTCGCCCATCTGCACCGCTTCAATACCGACCTTTCCGGCGGCATCGACTACCGCCAGGTGTCCGACGATGACTATTACCGCGACTTTTACGGCCGCAACGAAATCGCCGAAAACGTCCACCTTAACCGCAGCGCCTGGCTGGACTACCGGCGCGACCTGTTCGGCCAGCCGGTGCAGATGCGCCTGTCGGTGCAGAGATACCAAACCTTGAGCGACGCGCAGGGGCGCAAGCAGCGGCCCTATGCCATCCTGCCGCGCTTCTCGGCCGCCTGGCAGAAAAATTTCGGGCTCGGGCAGTTTAATATCGACACCCAGTTCACCCGCTTCGAGCACAGCGAGCTGCAAAGCGGCAGCCGGCTGGTGATTTATCCTTCGTGGCAATGGGATTTCAGCCGCCCGTGGGGTTATGTGCGGCCGAAAATAGGCGTCCACGCCACCCGCTACTGGCTCAAGGGCAAAGACGGCTACGAGAGCCGCACGCTCTCTCGCGTGCTGCCGCTGACCAATGTTGATGCCGGCCTGGCTTTCGAGCGCAAAACCACGCTGTTTGGCAAAAGCTATCTGCAAACTTTAGAACCGCGCGCGTTTTACAACTACATCCCCTCCAAATCGCAAAACGATCTGCCCAATTTCGATACTTCGCTCAACGGCTTCAGCTATGCCCAGCTGTTTCGTGAAAACAGCTATTCCGGCCAAGACCGCATCAATGCCAGCAACAGCCTGTCGGTCGGCCTGCAGAGCCGTTTGATCGACGCCGCCACCGGCGCCGAGCGCTTTCGCGCCGGCATCGGCCGCAAATACTATTTCCGCGACGACAACGTGCTGCTGGACGGCAGCATCGAGCACGGCCGCCGCTGGCGCAGCGACATCGCCGCCTTTGCCGGCGGCCGCATCGGCGACAACTGGCACGCCGACCTTTCCTGGCACTACAACGAATCGGCCAAAGCCACCCAGCGTTTCGACATCGGCGCCAGCTACAATCCCGAGCCGGGCAAAGTCATCAGCGCCCGCTTCAAATACGGCGCCCGCGAAGAAATCTACACCGGCTTTTACGGCAAGCTCAAACACATCGACTTCGCCGCCCAATGGCCGATAAACGAGCGGCTTTACGCCATCGGCCGCTTCAACTACAGCCTGTCGCCGCACACTCCGCTCGAGCAGATGGCCGGGCTGGAATACAAAAGCGCCTGCGGCTGCTGGAGCGTGAGCGTGGTCGGCCAGCGCTATGTAAACGGGCTCAACAGCCGCAAAAACGCCTTTTTCGTCACCCTGCAGCTCAAAGACCTGAGCAGCCTGGGCAAAGACCCTTACGAACAGCTGCGGCTCGCCATTCCGGGCTACAGCAAAACCAACGAGGTAAACCGCAAATGAACGCACCCGTCCGCACCGTCGCCGCCCTGATGCTGGCCGCCGCCTTTCAGGCTGCCTTTGCCGCCGGCGACGCCATCCGCCCGCTCAATAGCATTGCCGTCGAAGTCAATTCCAGCATCATCACCTACGGCGACATCGCCCGCATGGTCAAAGAATTGCGTGCCAATCCCGCCAACAAAGACATTCCCGACGAACAATTAAGCCAAGCCGCCAAAAGCCGGCTCGTCGAACGCACGCTCTTGGCCGACGCCGCCCGCCAGCAGGGCTTGAAAGTGCCCGGCGCCGCGATAGACGCCGAACTTTCCCGCCGCGCGCAAGAGCAGAAAATCACCGTCGATGCCCTGTACCAGCGCGCCGCCGCCGCTGGCTGGAGCCGCAGCCAGTACCGCCTTGAAACCGCCAAAGACATGCTGATCGAGCGCATGTTCTACGACATCGGCAGCAGCGTGCGCGTCAGCGACGGCCAAATCCGCCAATACATCGACCAAGCCCGCGCCGCCGGTCAGCCGCTGCCCGCCGCCCAGCCCTACACCGTTTACACCGTGCGCCGCATCCTGCTCAACGCCGAGAGCGAAGCGCAGATGGATGGCGTCGGCCAGCGGGCGGCGCAGATTGCCCAGGCGCTGGCCAAAGGCAGTGACTTTGCCGCCGTCGCCCGCCGCTACTCGCAAGACAGCAGCGCCGCCAACGGCGGCCTGATTGAAGGTGTGAGCGACGGCATGCTGCCCGAGCGCGTCGAAGCCGTGCTGCACAGTTTGCAGCCCGGCCAGATGTCGCCGCCGATTGCCGCCGGCAAAAGCTGGCAGATTATCCAGCTGGTCGGCAGCCGCACCGAAAGCGATCCGGCCAAAGCCCAATATCAGGCGGTGCGCAGCAAGCTGGCCGGCGAAGCCCGCCAGCAGGCGCTGCAGCAGTTTGTCGGCCAGCTTCAGCAAAGCGCCGTAGTACGCGAATACTGATTACGCGGCAAGGTTCGTTTCAGGCAGCCTGAAAGCCGTTTTCAGGCTGCCTCCGATTAAGAGAAAACACCCGATGAAAAGACTACTCATCCCCCTGCTGCTTGCCGCCCTCGGCAGCAGCGCCGCCGCCCTCAGCCCCCGCGCGGGTACAGAAATCGAATGCCCCGTCGGCGGCGAAAAATTTTGGGCGCAGATGTACGACGACGTTCCCTACCAAATCTGCCCGGGCAACAAACTTGTCTTCAAAACCGACCGCTACGGCAAATTCACCCCGCAGGAGCTGGCGCGCTACCGCCGAATCGTAAACAGCCAAGCCTACCGCAGCCTGCCCAAAAATGCCGGCGACGAATACTATCTGGCCGCCTTTGCCGAACTTTCCGGCGAATACAGCGCCAGCCGGGTCGGCTATTTGTATTTTGAAGCCGCCAACGGCGCCGCAGATCTCAGCCGTACCGAAAAACAGCGTCTTTACGCCAAAGCCTTCCGCTATCTCAAACAGGCGTTGCGCGAAACCCACGACCCCATCGAGCTGAACAACACCCGCTACGCGCTGGCCAATATGTACCGCATCAGCGGCGACTTCGCCCAAGCCGGAAAAATACTGCAGCAGTTGCAAAAACAGCCCTTAAGTCCGCGCAACCGCAAGCAGCTGGAGTATGTTCTCGAGTCTGTCCGTCTCAAAGACCGGGGTCACATCCTCAGCGTATTCGACGGCAGATAGGCAGCCTGAAAATCCGTTTCAAAAGTTGAATGTCAACACGCCCTAGCCGTTCCATCCCCAAAAGGAGAAAGCATGAAACTCTATGTTTACGACCACTGTCCTTTCTGCGTCCGCGCCCGCATGGCCGCCGGTCTGCTCGGCAGCGAAGTCGAAACCCTGTACCTACCCAACGACGACGAAGCCACGCCGATCAGCATGACCGGCGTTAAAGTGCTGCCCATCCTGCAAAAGCCCGATGGCAGCTTTATGGGCGAGAGCCTGGACATCGTACGCTATTTCAACGAACAGGCCGCTGGCGACAAACTCGACGAAAACGTGCGCCCCGAAATCCAAGCCTGGTTCGACCGTATGCTCAAAGCCGTGCTGCCGCTGGTGTGGCCGCGCGACATCCAACTGGGTCTGCCCGAATTTCCCAACGATGCCGCCATCGCCTATTTCCGCGAGAAGAAAACCGCCGTTATCGGCGACTTTGACCGGCATCTGGCCGACACCCCGCAGCTGCTCGCCGGTATTGCCGCCGATTTGGCACAAATCGACGGTTTGATCCATTCTCCCGAATCCGTCGGCAGCCGCATCGGCATGGAAGACATTCTGGTTTTCCCGCTGCTGCGCAACCTGACCATGGTGCGCGGCCTGCAACTGCCGGCCAAAACCGCCGCCTATGTTGAAAACATGAGTAAAAAAAGCGGCGTGCCGCTGTTTGCCGAGCGCGCCGTTTAAGCCGGTTCAGGCAGCCTGAAAGCTGCCGACCGGACAATCCAAAACAAAAAGCAGCCTGAAAACCGGATTCCCGGTTTTCGGGCTGCGCGGCTTTCAGGCTGCGGCAAGAGAAAACCGCCGGCGGCCGAAGCTGCGGGCGGTTTTGGGCGTTTGCTGCTTTATACGTTGCGTTTGAACATATTGCCGTATTTCTGGTTGAATTTGTCCACGCGGCCGGCGGTATCGACGATTTTCTGTTTGCCGGTGTAAAAAGGATGGCATTGGGAGCAGACTTCGATGTTGAAGTCCTCTTTTTCCATGGTGGATTGGGTAGTGAATTTGTTGCCGCAGGAGCAGCTTACGTTCACTTCGTGGTAGTTCGGGTGGATGTTTTGTTTCATGGGGTTTCCTTTAGGGTTGCGGGCATAGGGAATGTGCCTATGCTTCAAGAAGCGGCGCATTATCCTGATTTCGGTGTCTTTTGGCAAGCAAAACCGCAGGATGGCCGCCGGATAGGCAGCGCAGATGGGGCGGTGGCGGACGGCTTTCAAGGGGGCGGCCGCGGCGGCGGGAATTGCAACGGGAATCTTTATAGTACAATCACGCCCTTTGAACGGAACCGAAGGCTGCCTGAAAGCATGAAAACCCTACCTTATTGGCTGCTGTCGCTGGCGGTGGTTGCCGCCGACCAAATCAGCAAATTCGCGGTGCTGGAGCGTTTTGCGCTGTACGAGCGGCTGAATGTGATCGACGGCTTTTTTGATCTGACGCTGGTTTACAATCCCGGCGCGGCGTTTAGCTTTCTCGCCAATATGGGCGGGGCGCAGCGCTATATTTTCGTGGTGCTGGCCTTTGCCATCAGCATCTGGCTGGGCTGGAACGTGGTCAAAGGCGGCTTCGGCCGCTTGGGCAACTGGGCGGCGGCGATGATTATCGGCGGCGCGATGGGTAATGTAATCGACCGCTTCCTGCACGGCCAGGTAGTCGATTTTCTGCTGTTTTACTGGCAGAACCACTATTACCCCGCGTTTAACGTGGCCGACAGCTTTATCTGCGTCGGCGCGTTTTTGCTGGTGTTGGAGAGTTTTGCGCAGGGGCGAAAAAACAAAGGGCAGGCAGCCTGAAAAGGCTCAGATACGGATTGCAGACATGGGCAACAAAACCATTATTCTGGCTAACCCGCGCGGCTTTTGCGCCGGCGTGGACCGGGCCATCAGCATAGTCGAAAAAGCGCTGGAAAAATTCGGCGCGCCGATTTATGTGCGCCATGAAGTGGTGCACAACAAATTCGTGGTGGACGGCCTGCGTGCCAAAGGTGCCATCTTTATCGAAGAGCTCAAAGATGTGCCGCCGGGGGCAACGCTGATTTATTCCGCCCACGGCGTTTCCAAAGCCGTGCAGGACGAAGCGGCCGAGCGCGGTTTCCGCGTGTTTGACGCCACCTGCCCGCTGGTTACCAAAGTGCACAAAGAAGTGGCGCGGCTCGATGAGCAGGGCTATCAGGTGATTATGATTGGCCACGCCGGTCATCCCGAAGTGGAAGGCACGATGGGGCAGCTGCCCGAAGGCGCGATTTTGCTGGTGGAAACCGTGGCCGATGTGGCCAAACTCGAAGTACGCAATCCCGACAAACTTGCCCATGTCAGCCAGACCACGCTGTCGGTGGACGAAACCCGCGACATCATCGCCGCCCTGCGCGAGCGTTTCCCCGCCATCAAAAGCCCGCACAAAGAAGACATCTGCTACGCCACCACCAACCGCCAGGAAGCGGTGAAAGCTCTGGCCGACGAATGCGACATCGTGATTGTGGTCGGCTCGCCCAATTCGTCCAATTCCAACCGCCTGCGCGAAGTGGCGGCGCTGCGCGGCGTTGAAGCCTATATGGTCGATAACGCCAGCTATCTGCAGCGCGAATGGTTCGACGGCAAAAAAAGCGTCGGCGTAACCGCCGGCGCGTCCGCCCCCGAAGTGCTGGTGCAGGAAGTGATCGACACCCTGAAATCATGGGGTGTGAGCGATTTGAAGCAGGGGCAGGGCACCGAAGAGAGCATTGTTTTCGTGCTGCCCAAAGAGTTGCGCGAATAAGGCACCCGCCGCCATCAAGGCAGCCTGAAAAAGCCTTTCAGGCTGCCTTGACTTTGCCTGCGCCGCCCCAATATCGGCGCCCATCTGTTATTTAACCCAATTTTAAACACACCATGAGCCAACAAGACTATTACGAAGCGCTCGGCGTTTCCCGCTCCGCCGGCGCCGACGAAATCAAAAAAGCCTACCGCAAGCTGGCGATGAAATACCATCCCGACCGCAATCCCGGCGACGCGGCGGCCGAAGAAAAATTCAAAGAAATCCAAAAAGCCTACGATGTTTTGTCCGACCCGCAGAAAAAATCCGCCTACGACCAGTTCGGCCACAGCGCCTTTGAAGCCGGCGGCGGCCAGGGCGGTTTTGAAGGCTTTGGCGGTTTCGGCGGCGCGCAGGGTTTTGACTTCAGCGACATCTTCAGCCAGATGTTCGGCGGCGGTGGCGGTCGCCAGCCCAGCTATCAGGGCGAAGACTTGCAGTACGGCATCGAAATTTCGCTGGAAGAAGCCGCTGCCGGCCTGAAAAAACAGATTACCGTGCCCAGCCACGAAGAATGCGGCGTCTGCCACGGTACCGGCGCCAAACCCGGCACCAGCGCCACCACCTGCCGCACCTGCCACGGCTCGGGCACCGTCCACGTGCGCCAGGCGATTTTCCAAATGCAGCAAACCTGTCCGACCTGCCACGGCTCGGGCAAGGAAATCAAAGACCCCTGCCTGCAGTGCCGTGGCGACGGCGTGGTGAAAAGCAGCAAAACCATCGACATCAGCATTCCCGCCGGCATCGACGACGGCCAGCGCATCCGCCTGACCGGCGAAGGCGAACCCGGCAGCCACGGCGCGCCCGCCGGCGATTTGTACGTCCACGTGCGTGTGCGGCCGCACAAAGTCTTCCACCGCGATCCCGAAAACCCCACCGACCTGCACTGCGAACTGCCGATCAGCTTCACCGTGGCCGCGCTCGGCGGCGAAGTGGAAGTGCCCACGCTCACCGGCAAAGTCAAACTCAACGTGCCCGCCGGCACCCAGGGCGGCAAACGCCTGCGGGTGAAAGGCAAAGGCGTCAAATCGGTGCGCGGCAACCATATTGGCGACCTGTACTGCCACATCGTTGTTGAAACACCGGTTAATCTGACCGACCGCCAAAAAGAGCTGCTCGAAGAATTCGAGCGCATCGCCACCGGCAGCGGTCACAACCAGCGCCCGCGCGAAAAAAGTTTTTGGGACAAGGTCAAAGACGTTTTCGACTAAACCCCGCCGCCACAAAGCAGCCTGAAAGCCGGTTTTCGGTTTTCAGGCTGCCTTTGCAAATGACTCAAAAGCAGCCTGAAAGTTCCCCGCATCCCATTCCCGCGCCGGCAGGCACCTTGCCCAAGCCGCTTTCAGGCTGCCTTTCTCCCTTTATTGCCCAGAGTATTGCCAACCATGAATCCGCCTTCTCCACCCGCCGGCGTGCTGCTTTTCGGCTTCGGCTTTGTCGGCCGGCCGCTGGCCGAACGCTTTTATCTGAGCGGCATCCCCGTGCGCGCGGTCAAGCGCCGCTGCGCTTCGGACGACGTCAATCTGCCGCTGGCCGTCGATTTCACCGATTTGTCGGCGCGGCCGTGGCAGCCTGAATGGGCGGATTTCCCAACGTGGATACTGCTGCTGCCGCCTTCGCAGCTGGCCGGCTATGCCGACGCGGTGGCGCATCTGGCCGACTGCGCCGACCGGCACGGCGTGCGCCATCTGCTGTTTGCATCCAGCATCAGCGTGTATGGCGACGAAGCGCGCCGCTGCGACGAAAACAGCAGCCTGAATCCGCAAACCGAGTCCGCCCGCCAGATCGCCGCCGCCGAACAAGCCTGCCTGGGCAGCGGCGTGGCGGCGGTGGACATTCTGCGCCTGGGCGGACTGTATGCCGCCGAGCGCCACCCGCTCGAGCGCCTGCTCGCACGCGGCGGCGCGATTGCCGGCGGTAACCGGCCGGCCAATATGCTGCACCGCGATGCGGCGGTGGACGCCTTTTTTCAGGCTGCCTTAAACCCCAACGGCCGGCGCATCCGCAATCTGGTCGAAACCCCGCATCCCAGCCGTAGGGACTTCTACACCGCCGAAGCCGCCAAACTCGGCCTGCCGCCGCCGCAGTTTGATCCGGCCGATGAGAGCGGCGGCAAAACCGTATTCAGCCTATACGCCGGCGAACCGTATGCGCCTTAGACTGCGGGCAGCCTGAAAAGGCTGCCCGCATTGGTTTTGCCGCGTCGGCAAACCTGCTTTCAGGCTGCCTTGAAATTGCCGCCGTTTGACTATCCCAAAGCAGCCTGAAAGCCGCAAATGGCGTTTTCAGGCTGCTTTTGCCCTTTGCGCGGCGGCGCCGGTTTTTTCGCACAGGAAATCGATGAAGCTGCGCACTTTGGCGCTGAGGAAGGTGCGGTTGGGGTAGGCGGCGTAGAGGGTGGCGGTGAGGATGTGCCAGTCGGACAGGATGCGCACGAGGCGGCCGCTTTCAAAGTCGCGGCGCACCGTCCATTCGGGCAGGTAGCCGATGCCGCAGCCGGCAAGCACCATCTGGTGCACCATCAGGGTGTTGTCGGCGCGTACGGGGGCGGCGGGGGCGAGGGTGAAGCTGTCGCCGCCGCGCGTGATGCGCACGCTATCCATGTCCACATAGCTGGGCAGAACGAAGTCGAGCCGCGCGGCCTGCTGCGGGGTGGCGGGGGTGCCGTGTGCAGCGAGGTAGTCGGGCGCGGCAGCGAGGTAGAAGCGGATGTCGGAGAGCGGGCGCACAATCAGGCTGGGCGGGAGATCGTCGGTGCTGACGCGCAGGGCGAGGTCGATGCCTTCGGCGATCAGGTCGGCCTTGCGGTTGTCGAGTATCAGGTCGAGGGAAACCTGCGGGTGGCGGCGGCGGTATTCGGCCAGCCAGCCGCTGAACACGGGGTTGGAGAACCACATGGGCATGGTGATTTTGAGACGGCCCTGCGGGGTGTCCGCGCCGCCGGCGGCGCGTTCGGCGGCGGTGTCGAGCGTTTCGAGGGCTTGGACGCAGCAGCGGTGGTATTGTTCGCCGGCTTCGGTGAGGTGCAGGTTGCGGCTGTTGCGTTGCAGCAGTTTGGCGCAGACCTGCTTTTCCAGATGGGAAACGTGCTTGCTGGCCATGGCGGTGGAGATGCCGAGCTTGTCGGCGGCGCGGGTGAAGCTGCCGCAGCGGATGACTTCGCGAAATACGCGCAGGCTGAACAGGGTGTCCATGTGTGTCTTTCGTTTCCTGTCGGGAAAGGTTGCGTCAATGCCGCGAGTATATATCTGCGGCGGGGCTTTATCTATAATGCCTGCTTTGTGATAATTGTTGTTATTTGAAAGGAAGTCCCCATGAACGCTTTGAACCGTTTCGCCCCCGCCGTGCTTTCCCTGCTGCGCATTGCTTCGGCCTATATGTTTATGCTGCACGGCACGGCCAAGTTTTTCTCTTTCCCCGTTTCGATGGGCGGCGGCTCGCCGTTGGGCATTTATCTGGCGGCGGCGATTTTGGAAGTGGGCGGCGGCTTGCTCTTGCTTTTGGGCTTGCTGACCCGTCCCGTTGCCTTTATTCTGTCCGGCCAGATGGCGGTGGCCTATTTTATGGCGCACGCTTCGCAGGGCAACGCGCTGTTCCCGATTGCCAACGGCGGCGAGTCGGCCGCGCTGTTCAGCTTCCTGTTTCTCTATTTTGCCGCAGCGGGCGGCGGTGCGTGGTCGCTGGACAATCTTTTGTGCAAATCCCGTTCCCAATAAGGAGTCCGATATGTCTTACCAAGCCCTGCAACAGGCGGCCGAAGCGCGCCGCTCGGTGTACGCCCTGAATAAAAACCTGCCGCTGCCTGCGGGCGAAGTGGCGGCGATTGTCGAGCACGCGGTGCGCCACACGCCCTCGTCTTTCAATTCGCAGTCCACCCGCGCGGTGGTGTTGTTTGGTGCGGAACACGAAAAACTGTGGCAGTTTGCCGAAGACGCGCTGCGCGCCGTCGTGCCCGCCGAGTCTTTCGAGCCGACGGCGCAGAAGCTGGCGATGTTTAAAGCCGCTGCCGGTTCGGTGCTGTTTTTTGAAGACCAGGACGTGGTAAAAGGCTTGCAGGAAAAATTCCCGCTTTATGCCGACAACTTCCCCGTATGGGCGGAACACGCCGACGCCATGCACCAGTATGCGGTGTGGACGACGCTGGCTGCCGCCGGTATCGGCGCCAATCTGCAGCACTACAATCCGCTGATTGATGCCGCCGTTGCCCGCGAATGGGGCATCCCCGCTTCGTGGATGCTGCGCGCGCAGCTGGTGTTCGGCGGTATCGCCGCGCCGGCAAGCGACAAAACCTTTGCGCCGCTGGATGGACGCTTTAAGGTGTTTGGCGCCTAATATCACGGCTTATACGCAAAGCGGCAGGCAGCCTGAAAATCTGGTTTAAAGGTTTTCAGGCTGCCTGTTTGCCGTTTTTCAGGCTGCTTGGACGGCGCAGCGTTTTCAGGCTGCCCGCCGCGGCGAAAACGGCTACAATCGGCCGCTGTCGCCCCCATCCGAAAGACTGCCATGCCGCCCAAGCTGCGTTCTGCCGCCGCCACCTTTGCGCTCACCCTGCTGCCTGCGGGCTTTTTGGCGCTGATGGTGGCGGCGCCGCTGTATTCGCTGCTCTCGTATCAGGAAGGCGTGCCGCTGTGGCGCGAAGTGGCGGGCGATGCCTATTACCGCCGCCGCCTGCTGTGGACGCTGCTGCAGGCGGCGGCCACCGTGCCGCTGACGATGATTATCGGCATCCCCGCCGCCTGGGTGCTGGCGCGGCTCAAGTTTCGCGGCCGCGCGCTGGTGCTGCGGCTGCTGATGCTGCCCTTCGTTACGCCGACGCTGGTGGCCGGCATCGGCGTGCTGGCGCTGTTCGGCAGCCACGGCGCGCTGTGGCCGGGCTGGGAAGACACGCCGTGGCTGCTGCTTTACGGCAATGTTTTTTTCAACCTGCCGGTGATGGTGCGGGCGGCCTATCAGGGGCTGCTGCAGGTGCCGGCCAACCGCCTGTATGCCGCGCAAACGCTGGGCGCCGGCGCCTGGCGGCAGTTTTGGCTCGTCGAGCGGCCGGTGCTGCTGCCCTGGCTGGCCGGCGGCGCCTGCATGGTGTTTCTCTACTGCTTTTCCGGCTTCGGGCTGGCGCTGCTTTTGGGCGGGCAGGACTACGCCACCATCGAAGTCGAAATCTACCAGCTTATCGCCTACCAGCTCGATATGGAACACGCCGCCGTGCTGGTGTGGCCGGTGCTGGCCGTCAGCGCGCTGGCCGGCGGCGGCTATGCGCTGGCCAGCCGCTGCAGCAGCGAAAACCGCGTCCGCCCGTGGCAGCCTGAAAGCGCCCGCGGCATCGGCCAGCACCTGCTGCAATGGGCGTCTTTGCTGCTGCTGGCGCTCTGCTGCGCCCTGCCGCTGGCGGCGGTGGCTTTTCAGGCTGCCCTGGCCGGCGCCGACGGCTGGCGTGTGCTGCTGGAAAAAGAAACGCTGGCCGCCGCCGCCAATACCCTGCGCTTTACCGCCGCCGCCGTCGCCCTGTCTGCCGTGCTCGGCGTGGCGCATGCCGCGCTGGCACGCCGGCTCGCCTGGGTGCGCGCGCTGACCTTTCTGCCGTTTATGGTGTCGCCGGTGTGCCTGTCTTTCGGCGTGCTGCTGCTGTATAACGACTGGGCGGCCGAATTGCCGATGCTGATCGCGCTTTATGCCCTGCTGGCCTATCCTTTCGTGACCAAAGACGTGCTCGCCGCCTGGGACGCGCTGCCGCAGGCCTATACCGACGCCGCCCGCGTGTACGGCGCCACGCCTTTTCAGGCTGCCAGCCGCGTTACCCTGCCGCTGCTGCTGCCCGCCCTGCGCCGCGGCCTGACGCTGGCGGCCGCCACCGGCATCGGCGAATTTGCCGCCACGCTGTTTTTGTCGCGCCCCGAATGGACAACGCTCACCACCCTGATTTACCAATATCTCAGCCGCCCCGGTGCCGAAAACCGCGCGCAGGCGCTGGTGCTGACGCTGGTGCTGATGCTGCTGGCCGCCGCCGTTTTCCTGCTGCTGGATGCCGCCGAAAGGCGCCGCCGCCGCACCTAAATTCCGTTCAGGCAGCCTGAAAACGGCTTTCAGGCTGCTTTTTCCCATTCCCATTCTCTACCCACCTTAAGGAGCAAAATATGCCCGCATTCAACCACCCCTATTTCGGCCTGCTCGATAGCGACGCCATTGAAGACGATGTCGATGTGCTGTGGGAGAGCGAAGCCGATGTTGCCGGCCGCAGCGTCGAAATTCAAATCTGGGCGCGGCAGGGCGCTGAAGCCGATGCCGCCGAGCTCGACCAGTTTGCCGAGCGCCTGCAAAACCTGGCCGAACTCGACCGCCGCGCCCGCGCCGCGCTGGTGCGGTATCTGCAAGACGATGGCGAATACATTAGCCTGCACCGCGAAGAAATGGACGGCGGCGACGCGCTGCCCGCCGAGCCTGCCGTCTTTGCCGATGCCATGACGCTGTACGGCATCGCCCTGTGGCACCAAGACCCCTTCGGCGAAGGCGATGCGCTGGTGCTCGACTATATGATCGACCCCGAGCGCAGCGACCAGATTCTCGCCGTGTCCTGCACCGCCGCCGGCGACATCACCGGCGTAAACTGGGAAAGCTGACGCCCCAAAAGGCAGCCTGAAAAGCACCAAACGGCTTTCAGGCTGCCTTAATCGTTTGAACAAACGTTAAAGCAGCCTGAAAATATCTTGCCGGCTTGGGTGTCGGTTAAACAGGTTTCAAACCGCCGCGCCGTTTGCCAGCGCCGCGCCGCTCTCAACGCCGGAAACAAAGCCTTCCACCAGCGCCGAAAAGCGCTCGGGATGGCTGAGAAACGGCGCGTGGGCGGCTTTGTCGAACACTTCCAGCCGCGCGGCAGGCAGTTTGGCGGCCAGATATTCGCCCATCCGCGGCGGGGTGATGGCGTCTTTGTTGCCGTAAACCAGCAGCACCGGCTTGCGGATATCCGCCAGCAGCGGCCGCGCGTCGGCCTGATTGACCGCGTCCAGCGCCTGCTGCAGCGCCGCGGGCGCGCCGTGGCGGACAACATCGGGCAGCACGGCGTCGATCATCGGCCGCGCGTCGGCGACGTTCAACAGCTGCAATTCAAGAAACTGGCGCATGTATTTCGGATAGTCTTCGCCAAACAGCGCCACCATGCGCTCGAACATGGTTTTGTGCACGCCCTCGGGATAGTCGGGCGCGGCGTGCAGCTTGGCAAACGACGCGCACAGCGTCAGGCTGCGGACTTTGTGCGGGTGGCGGGCGGCCAGATGCAGCGCCGTCAGCCCGCCGAGCGACCAGCCGAGAATATGCGCCGGCGCATCCAGCGACTGCGCCAGCGCGTCGGCGGCAGCTTCAACCGAAAACGCACCCTCCAGCGGCGCGTCGCCGTGGCCGGGCAGGTGGGGGGCGGCGGTTTCGCGCCGCGTAAAGTGCGGGCGCAGCAGGTCGAAAATCCGGCCGTTGGCGCCCCATCCGTGAATCATCAGCAAGGGGGAAGCGTTCATGTTGTCTTTCCTGTTTCCAAAGCGCTGCCTATTATGCCACGCCTTTCAGGCTGCCTCGCCACCCAAAGCGGGCTTGGACGGTCTGTGCGCGGGCTGCGCGGACGACTTGCGGCGGCTTTATTCCGATGCGGTCTCAGTATGCCCGCTGTGCGCCCTGCCCAGCGCGGCGGGCGCGGTGTGCGGTGCCTGCCAGAAACAGCTGCCGCCGCACGAAGGGCTGTGGGCGTCGCTGGCCTACCGTGCGCCGCTGGTGCAGATGGTGCACCAGTGGAAGCATCTGGGCGACAGCGCGATGCTGCGGCCGCTGGCGGCGCTGATGGCCGGCAACCCGCCGCCGTGGCTGAATGAAGCCGGCATCGATACGCTGCTGGCGATGCCCTTGAGCCGCGAGCGGCGGCTGTTTCGCGGCTTCAACCAAAGCGGCGAGCTGGCAGCGGCGCTCGGCGGCCGTTTCAGGCTGCTGGTGGCGGCGCAGGATGCGGTATCGCGCCGCCACCGGCCGCCGCAGAGCACGCTGCCGCGCGACGAGCGCCGCCGCAATGTGCGCGGTATTTTTCAGGCTGCCCCGTCGGAGTTGGCGGGAAAAAAAGTGTTGCTGATCGACGATGTGATGACCACCGGCGCGAGCGTGGCAGAACTCGGGCGCAGCCTGCGCCGCGCGGGGGCTGCGGCGGTTTTCGTGTGGATTCTGGCGCGAAATCAATAGGGTAATTTGGCAAAAAATATTTGACGTGCGGGCACGCTTTGCGGCATAGTTCGCTGGTTTTTTTGTTAGGAAAAGTGCAAAACACTTTATAAATCATAACAATAAAAACTATCGTTTGTTTTTTCAGATTTATGTTCGACGTCGTCCTCTACCAGCCCGAAATTCCGCAAAATACCGGCAACATCATCCGCCTGTGCGCCAATACCGGCTGCAGGCTGCATTTGGTGAAGCCGCTCGGTTTTCCGCTCGACAGCGCCAAGATGCGCCGCGCCGGGCTCGATTACCGCGAATTTGCCGAGCTGGCGGTGCACGAAAGTTTTGCCGACTGCCTGGCCGCCCTTTGCGGCCGCCGCATTTTCGCGCTGACCACCAAAGGGCAGAGCCGGCCGGATCGCACGGCTTTTCAGGCCGGCGACGTTTTTGTCTTCGGTTCGGAAAGCCGCGGGCTGCCGGCCGAAATTCTCGACACGCTGGCGGCGGAGCAGAAAATCCGCCTGCCGATGATGCCCGAGAACCGCAGCATGAATCTGTCGAACACCGTTGCCGTTACCGTTTTCGAAGCGTGGCGGCAACTCGGCTACGCCGGTTCCGTCTAGCGGGAGTTCCCGCAGGCAGCCTGAAACCGGCCGCGCCACCCACCCCTCCAACTCAAGAACTGGACTTCGTTTTGACCCAACTTAAAAATACTTTTTTCACCACCCTCACCGTTATGATGGCTTTGGGCAGCCTGAGTTCCTGCGCCTCCAAAACCCAAGCCCCGCAAGGCAGCGCCCAAAAGGCCGCCGCCCGCACCGTTTACAAAGCGCCGCAAAACGCGGAAAAACTGCATCCCACCGCCAATTTGAGCTACAAAGTGGCCGGCCGGCGCTACTATCCCCAAGCCCACGTCAAGAATTTCGTCCAAACCGGCCGTGCCTCGTGGTACGGCCCCGGTTTCCACGGCAGGAAAACTTCCAGCGGCGAGCGTTTCAACATGAACCAGCTGACCGCCGCCCATCCCACCCTGCCGATTCCCAGCTACGCCAGAGTCACCAATTTGGCCAACGGCAAAAGCGTGATTGTGCGCATCAACGACCGCGGCCCCTTCCACGGCAACCGCGCCATCGACCTTTCCAAAGCCGCCGCCTCCCAACTGGGCTTTCTGAAAAGCGGCACCGCCCAAGTGCGCATCGAGCAGGTGCCCTCGCCCAAACGCAACAACACGCCGGCCACCATCGTCGCCCAGCAGCAGCCCGACGACAGCACCGGCAAGGTTTACGGCAGCGGCAACGAGCTGTATGTCAGCCTGCGCACCTTCGCCGACAAAGCCGAAGCCCAGGCTTTTCAAGAGCTGACCGCTAGCCGCCTGAGCGCCGCCAAGCTGGAGCAGACCGCTTCGCTGGTGGAAGACAAAAGCGGCTACATCGTCCGCGTCGGCCCCTTCGCCGAGCAGCGCAAAGCCGACGAAATGCACAGCCGCCTGAGCCGCCAAAACGTGATTTAAGCCTTTTTCAGGCTGCCTGCAAGGCAAACGCCCGCACCGCAACGGTGCGGGTTTTTATTTGCCTGTTATCCGGCTGCGAACAGGACTTTCAGGCTGCTTTTACCGGATTCGGGCAGCCTGAAAGCTGCGGCGGCGGCAAAACGCCGTATAATCCGCCGTCCGCGCCGCCTGCCGCTTCAGGCAGCCTGAAACGACAGACAGCGCGTTTTTTTTTTCACACTTTTCCCCATCCGCCCATGATCAGCAGACTCTCCGGCACGCTGTTGGAAAAACAGCCGCCGCAAATCGTGATAGACGTCCACGGCGTCGGCTATGAAGTCGATGTTTCCATGCAAACCCTTTACAGCCTGCCCGCTATCGGCAGCACGGTGCAGCTTTACACCCAGCTGATTGTGCGCGAAGACGCGCATCTGCTGTTCGGTTTTGCCGAACGCGACGAGCGCGCCGCCTTCCGCCAGCTGCTGAAAGTAAGCGGCATCGGCGCCAAAACCGCGCTCGGCATCCTGTCGGCGATGAGCGTGGCCGAGCTGGCGCAGGCGGTGGCGCAGGAAGACGTGAAACGGCTGTCGTCCGCGCCCGGCATCGGCAAGAAAACCGCCGAGCGTATGGTGTTGGAATTGCGCGGCAAACTGGCCGGCGGCGACGGCCTGCCCGCTGTGGCCGCGGCAGCCGAAGGTGGCAGCGAAGACGTAGTCGGCGCGCTGCTGGCGCTGGGCTACAGCGAGCGCGAAGCCCGCGCCGCCGCCAAAGACCTGCCCGCCGGCACCGAAACCGGCGAAGGCGTGCGGCTGGCGCTGCGCAAGCTGCTGAAAAGCCAGTAACCGCCGTTTGTTATGGTTTTCAGGCTGCCCGCGCCGCCGGCAAAGGCAGCCTGAAAACCCCGTTTTGCCGCCTTTCAGGCTGCTTTTAAGGAACCCCGATGAGCGAAACCCCTTCCGTGCGCACCGTCGCCTGCCCCACCTGCCGCCGTCCGGTGGCGTGGACGGCCGAGAGCCGCTACCGCCCGTTTTGCAGCGAACGCTGCCGCCTGATCGACTTGGGCGCGTGGGCGGACGAGCGGCACGTTGTGCCCTGTGCCGACGACGATCCCGATTTCGACGGCCTGCCGCCGCATTGAAAGCGCACCATGAACGCAACCGATTTTGCCGTTTCCCCCAGCCATGCCGGCGTCGATGAAGCCGGCCGTGGCCCGCTGGCCGGCAGCGTGTTTGCCGCCGCCGTTATCCTGCCCGCCGCTTACGATCTGCCCGGGCTGGCCGACTCGAAAAAGCTCAGCGAAAAACAGCGCGACCGCCTGGCCGCCGCCATCAAAGAGCAGGCAACGGCCTGGAGCATCGCCAGCGCGAATGTGGCGGAAATACTCGAACTCAACATCCTGCACGCCACCATGCTCGCCATGCGCCGCGCGGTGGCCGGCCTGGGGCGGCAGCCTGAAAAAGTGTGGATAGACGGCAACCGCGTGCCGCCGGATTTGGCGGTGCCGGCGCAGGCGGTGGTGAAAGGCGACGGCAAAATCGCCGTGGTTTCCGCCGCCAGCGTGCTGGCCAAAACCGCGCGCGACGCCGAAATGTACGCGCTGGCGCAGCGCCACCCCGAATACGGCTTCGAGCGCCACAAAGGCTACGGCACCGCCGAACACCTGGCCGCGCTGCGCCGCCACGGCGCCCTGCCCGAACACCGCGCCGCCTTCGCCCCCGTGCGCGAAGTACTGGCACAGGGGCAGCTGTTTGGCGACAGTTAAACGCTGTATGATTCGCATTTCCGTCAAACATAAAGAGTCTGCCATGTCCCATTTCCGCCACGAAGACGCCGAACAATACGACCAGCGCATCAGTTTCGTTCTGCCCGGCCACGAGCTGCTGCACCAAAGCAGCGCCGCGCTGCTCGCCACCCTGCTGCCTGACGACGCCCGCATTTTGGTGGTAGGCGCCGGCACCGGTGCCGACGTGCTGGCGCTGCACCGCCAGAATCCGAGCTGGCATTTCACCTGCGTCGAGCCGCTGGAAGCGATGCTGGAGCAGGCGCGCGCGAAAACCGCCCACATCGTCAATCTGCATTTTCATCTGGGCTTTCTCGCCGAGCTGCCGCCCACCGAGCCTTTCGACGCCGTGCTCTGCCAGCTGGTGTCGCACTTTATTCCCGAGCGCGCCGCCAAGGGCGAATTGCTGGCGCAAATCGCCGCGCGGCTGAAACCGCAAGGCTGGCTGGTGCAGACCGACGTGGTGGAAAGCGACGAAATGCCGGCGCTGACCCAATTTGCCTTGGCCAAAGGCATGCCGCCCGAAGCCGCGCCGAGAATCGCCCAACGCTTTGCCGAAGACATCCACCCCCTAAGCGCCGAAGACTTCGAGCGCCTGGCCGGCGAAAACGGCTTTGCCGTGCGCAAACACTATTTCCGCAGCCTGACCGTTTCCGGCTGGCTGCTGCAGCGGCAGAACTAAGTGCCGCGCCAGCCCCGCCGCCAAACAAAAGCAGCCTGAAAGCCGTTTGCAATGGTTTTCAGGCTGCTTTGCGTGCGGGGTAGGGCGAATGCCATGCACCGTTTTGCATCGGTTTGCTGTTTGGGTGCGCGGAGCGTCCCTGCGGCTGACAGCGTAAGGCAAAAGCAGCCTGAAACCGCTTAAAACGGCTTTCAGGCTGCTTTTTATGTTTGCCGTTTCCGTAGGGTGCGCACCGCGCACCGGCTATCCGGTTGGGTTGCTTTGGTGCGCGGGGCGCACCCTACGGTTGTTGTGTTCGAAAGGGGGAAAACGACGTCGTACATCGGGCTTTCAGGCTGCTTTGCGTGTTTGCCGTTTCAGGCTGCCGGCAAGGTGGCAGGCAGCCTGAAAGTTTAATCTTCGCTGTCCAAAAAGTCGTGGCGTTTGTTGTGGTAGGACTCTTCGTTTTCGCCGTGGTGCCAGTAGGGGACGGCGTAGCAGCGGGCGGCGGGCAGCGACCAGTCGCGGCGGGCGCTGTGGCGCAGTTCGGCCACCATGCCGGCTTCGCCGGCGATCCAGACGAAGGTGTCGCTGTCTGCGGCGGGGCGCAGGCTGCGGAAGCGTTCGATCAGCGGCGCGGCCTGTTCCATGCCGCCGAAAAAGGTGTGCAGGCGCACGGCTTCGGGCAGCGGCAGCGCGGGCAGGTCGGCCTTTTCGGGCAGCCACAGCAGCACGTCGCCGGCGGCAGTTGCGGGCATGTCTTCAATCATCGAGCCGATGGCGGGCAGCGCCGACAAATCGCCGGCAAACAGGTAGCGGGCGGCGGGTTTGAGCATCGGCGAGGGGCCAGCGGGGGCGGAAACGCCGAGGGTTTGGCCGGCGGCGGCGTTGCGGGCGAAATCGGCGGCGGGGCCGGCGTCGCTGTGCAGGACGAAATCAATGCTGATGGTGCAGGCGTCGCGGTCGTAGCCGCGCAGGGTGTAGGTGCGGCCGATGGGGCGGGTGGATTTGTCTGCCCATTTGGGCCCCTGCGGCGTGGCTTCGGGCAGCACCGGCACTTCCTGGCCGGGCAGCGGCAGCAGCAGTTTGATGTGGGCGCCGTTGCAGACAAAGGGGTAGTCGGCCAAATCGGGGCTGTGAAAAACGATGCGCCGCAGGTTGGGGCTCAAATCCTGGTGGCTGAGCACGCGGATGTGGCGGGCGCGTTTGGGATTGGGGGCGGTCATGGTCGGAATCGGGATGGTGTGGTGGTTCGGATGCGGCGCGGCAGTCTGAAACGGCAAAACGCCGCGGCAAAGAGTTTTCAGGCTGCCTGTAATCCGCGCTGTTTGGCGCGGGCAACAGGCAGCCTGAAAGGTGCAAGCGGGTTTATTTCACGAAGCGGGCGTCGGCCTTGAAGGGCGCGCTGCTGGTGGGCTTGGCGGTGTAAAAGCGGGTGAAGGTGCTGTCGAGCTTGGTATGGATGTGTTTGCCGTCGACGGTGGCTTCGGCTTCGAGTTTCACGCCGCCGCCGCTGGCTTCGCCTTTTTTCATGTTCGGCAGCTCAAGCTCGCGGATGCGCAGCACGGGGTTTTCGACTTTGGCTTCTTTGCTCATCAGCTGTTTGCCGACCGGACGGATTTTGTCTTCGGCGCTGTGCGGGGCGGAGCCGCCGTCATCGTCCACCACGCCGATGTTCAGCAGGCGGGCATGGGCGATGTCGGCCTTACCTTTGACTACCGGCACGCCGATGAAGAGCTTGATGCCGCGGTGCACATAGGCGGTTTCGCGCCATTGGGTCTGGCCTTCTTTGGGCGGTTTGGTTTCGGCGGTAACAGAATAGGTACGACCCATCACCATGATTTTGTAGCCGGGGATTTTTTGTTTGCCCAGGCCGTCGGTGATGTCGTCCACCAGCTCGGGGGCGGAGAAGTCTTTGTTGGCGAGCACGCGGGCGGAGGTTTCGGCCAGATAGGCGGGTTTGCCGTCGATGCTCAGGGTTTGCTCGTGGCCGAAATCGGCCGCGGCGGCGGGCAGGGCGGCGGCGCCGAAAGCGGCGGCCAGCAGCAGGGCGGTTTTTTTCATGGTTTTGCCTTTCGTTAAAAGCGGTTGGGGGAAGAGCGGTTTTCAGGCTGCTTGGGTTTCAGGCAGCCTGAAAACCATAAAAACAATAAATATCAGGGCTGAGGCCGGCAGGTGTCATCGGCCTTGCAGCGGGCAAACAGCCATTTAAGGTTGTCGTTAATCGCCGGCAGCAGCACGGTGGCGTGGGTTTCCTGCGGATAGAGTTTCCATTCGCTGTGCAAAACCTGCGGCGGCACGGCGGAGAGCTCTTGGGCGATGTGGCGGGCGTCGCGCACCATGCCGCGTTTTTCCAAAAGCTCTTTGCGCGCGGCTTCCTGCGGCATCCACGGCACCAGCGTCTGCTCGTATTCGCCGACGGTAATGCGCAGCCCCAGCGGCGCGCGGCCGGCGGTTTGTTTTTTCAGCTTGGCGGCGTTTTTGACAAAGGGCGGGATGTTTTCAAGAATGCGGCGCTGGTTCCACCACACCGAAGGGCTGGCGGCCAGGTAGTTGTTGAAACTGTCGGGGTGGACGAGCAGGCTGTAGAGCGTAAACAGGCCGCCGTAGGAGTGCCCCATCAGCCATTGCTGGCTGCGGTTTACCGGATAGCGGGCGGCGATTTCGTCGCGCAGCCGGCCGGTGAGAAAACGGTGGAAATGCTCGCCGCCGCCAAAGCGCTTGCTCATGCGGTCGCCGCTTTGCGCGTAATCGGCCGAGGGCGGCGTGTAGTCTTCGGCACGGGCGGCGAAATCAAAAAGTTCGCCGTTGGGATAGCCGACGCCGACAATCAAGAGCGGCACGGCATTGTTCTCTTCTGCCCGCATCACCATGTTTTGTGCGGCGCCGGTAACCATCGGAAACAGCGCGTCGCCGTCGAGCACATACAGCACCGGATAGCCGCTTGCCGGCGCTTTGCCCACCGCCGCCACTTGGATGCGGTATTCGCGCTTTAGGCCGGCACTGTCGCGCAAGATAAATTCCTGCGCGCCCACTTGGGCGGCGGGATGGCTTTCAGGCTGCGCCGCCGGCGCGGCAAAGGGCAGCAGCAATAGGGCGGCGGCAAGGTATTTTTTCAAAGGTGAAGTCATGGTGTGTGCGGGTCGGCCAAAGCAGCCTGAAAAACAAACAGCACGGCATTCTGCAACAAATGCAAAAGATTATCAAGATTTGGCAGTTTTGCGTTAGCCGCGCGCTTTCAGGCTGCCTGCCGCGCAATCGGCTATAATTTGCCGGCATTGTTTTATTCAGTAGGGGTTTGTTTCATGCATCTTGACCGACTCGCCGGCCGCGATGCCCACCTGCGCGGGCTGCTGCATGCCGCGCGCCATTGGCAGCAGCTCGATGCGCTGTTCAAAAGCCTTCTGCCGGCCAATGTTGCCGCGCACTGCCATGCTGTTTGTGTGCGCGAAGGCAGCCTGGTGGTTTATGCCGACAGCGCGATGGCGGCGGCGCGGCTGAAAATGCTCGCCGGCAGCCTGCTGGCCGGCTTGCAGCAGGCCGATGCCGGCATCAGCGGGCTGAGCATCAAGGCGCGGCCGCAGCCTGCCGCCGCCGCGCCGGAAAAGGACTTTCACATCAGCGAGCAGGCGTTGGACTGCTTCGAGCGCACTGCCGGCGAGCTGGCGCACCATCCCGAGCTGGCCGCCGCCATGCGCGCGCTGGCCGAACGCCACCGCCGCTGAACTGCCGTTTCAGGCTGCCTGAAACGGCTTTTTGGTTAAACCAAAACAACGCCGCCCGCGGCACGAAATCCGCTAAAAACCGCCGCCAAGCCGGCGATAATTTACATCCTTTTACGCATTCCCGCATAAAACCTGATAATGGCTTTCAAAAAAGAGCGCATAATACGCGCTTTGCCGTTTCGCCCTTTGGCTTCCCATTCTTTTCTTTACCGTTTTAAGGAGTTTGTTATGAAATATTACATGAGCCTGATTGCCGCCGCTGCCCTGGCCTTGAGCGCCTGTGGCGACAACAAGCCCGCCGAACAGCCCGCCGCGCCGCCGGCGCAGGAAACCGTGGCTTCCGAAGCCGCGCCCGCATCTGATGCGCCTGCCAGCAAAGCTGCGTCCGCTCCTGCCAGCGAAGCCGCCGCTCCGGCTGCCGGCGAGTGCGCCACCGTGGTGGAAAGCAACGACGCCATGCAGTACAACGTGAAAGAACTCAACGTTAAAGCCTCGTGCAAAGAGTTCACCGTTACCCTGAAGCACACCGGTTCCGCCAAGAAAGCGGCGATGGGCCACAACATCGTAATCGCCAAAACCGCCGACGTATCCGAAATTCTCAAAGGCGCCAACGAAGCCGGTGCCGACAAAGACTACCTGCAGGCCGACGACCCGCGCATCCTTGCCCATAGCGGCATGATCGGCGGCGGCGAAGAAACCACGCTGAAGCTCGACACTTCCAAGCTGAGCAAAGACGGCGACTATGAATTCTTCTGCTCCTTCCCCGGCCACGAAGGCGTGATGAAAGGCAGCGTGAAGCTGGTGGACTAATCCCCGCATCCGAACCCAAGGCAGCCTGAAAAGCCCGCGCGGCGTTTTCAGGCTGCCTTTTTGCGCTCTGGCAGCGCCGTATCCGCTATATAATCCGCCCGCCGCACGGCCTTGCGCCCTGCTAAACCGTTTGTCCTTTTCCACCGCCGCCGAACAGGCAGCCTGAAAACTTCCCGCACCCGCCATCATGTTACGCAAACTCTATTCCGCCCTATGGTATTTCGCCGCCCCGCTGATCCGCCGCTATCTGCGCCGCCGCGCCGAGCAGGCGCCCGCCTATCTCGAGCATTGGAACGAGCGCTTTGGCGGCGCCTATCCCGATCCCGTGCAGGATGCCATCTGGGTGCACGCGGTGTCGGTGGGCGAAACCCGTGCCGCCGTGCCGCTGGTGGCCGAACTGCGCCGCCGCTTTCCCGACGCGCCGCTGCTGCTCACCCAGATGACCCCCACCGGCCGCACCGCCGCGCAAAGCCTGTTTGCCGATGCCCAATGCCGCTATCTGCCCTACGACCGCCCCGACTGGATCCGCCGCTTTCTGCGCGAACACCGGCCGCGCTTCGGCGTGCTGATGGAAACCGAATTGTGGCCGAACCTGCTCTACGGCTGCCGCGAAGAAAACGTGCCGCTGTTTCTCGCCAACGCCCGCCTGTCGCCCCAGTCTTTTGACAGCTACCGCAAAGTTTCGCGGCTGGTTACGCCGATGCTGGGGCAGCTTTCAGGCTGCTTTGCCCAAACTGAAGCCGATGCCGCGCGGCTGGCCGAGCTTGGCGCGCCGGCGCCGCTGGTGTGCGGCAACACCAAATACGATGTTGAAATCCCGCCCGCCGCCGAAGCGGTTGCCGCCGCGTTTCGCAGCCTGATTGGCGATCGGCCGGTATTGGTTGCCGCCAGCACCCGCACCCACGGCGACGAAGACGAAGCGGCGAAAATCCTTGCAGCCTGGCGCGCCTACCGCGGCGATGCGCTGCTGGTGCTGGTGCCGCGCCACCCCGAGCGTTTTCAGGCTGCTTTCGACAGCGCCGCGGCGCTCGGTTTCAAAGTGCAGCGGCGCAGCGACGGGCAGCCGCTTGCCGCCGACACCCAAGTGTGGATCGGCGACAGCATGGGCGAGATGTTTGCCTACTATCTGGCCGCCGATCTGGCGTTTGTCGGCGGCAGCCTGGTCGATACCGGCTGCCAGAACATCATTGAGCCGCTAGCCTGCGGCAAACCGGTGCTGTTCGGCCCGTCCACCTACCATTTTCAGGCTGCCTGCGAAGGCGCGCTGGCCGCCGGCGCTGCCCTGCAGGTGCAAAGTGCCGACGAATTAACCGCGCTGGCCGGCGAGCTGCTGGACAAGCCGCCGCGCTATGCCGAGCTGGCGGCGCAGGCGCAGGATTTTGTCGGCCGCCACCGCGGCGCCAGCGCCAAAACCGCCGATGCTGTCGCCCAAGCGCTGCGCCAACGGCAAGGCGTTCAGGCAGCCTGAAAAAACCAAACCTGTTGCGGTGCGGTTTTTTGCCATAAAAATGCGAAAATCAGGCGAAAAACGCGGCGGGCAGCCATTTTGTAGGCATTTTCCCGCCACTGTCCGCATTTTCGGGCGCCAAAGTTTGGGCAGCCCCGCCGCGATGGGCTAGAATCCCGCCTGCCGCCGCGCCTGCTGCGGCACCCGCTATTAGCTATTAAGGAGACCCCCCATGCGCCGCATTTTGCTGCCCTTTACCCTTTCCGCCGTTTTGCTCGGCCTGTCTGCCGCCGCGTCTGCCGGCGAAAGCATCCATTTCAACAGCCCCAGCGGCAAAATCCACTGTGCCGGCGATTCCCGCCTGGAGTTCGGCAAAGACGGCTGGTGGGGCGTTACCTGCGAAATCCGCGATTCCGTGGAAAACATCCGGCCGCAGCAAAAACGCCCGAGCGTTGAAGAATGCCCGCTCGATTGGGGCAACAGCTTTTCGCTGGAAGCCAACGGCCGGCCGACCGTCGATTGCCGCGGCGACACTTCCATGAAAGCCGGCAGCCCCACTCTGGCCTATGGCAAAACCATCCGCGGCCGCGGCTGGCAGTGCACCAGCCACCAAGACGGCATGCTGTGCAAAAACCGCAGCGGCCACGGCTTTAAGCTGAGCAGCAAGCTCCAGCAGTTGTTCTGATGCCGAATCTTTCAGGCTGCCTGAGCGTCTTTCAGGCAGCCGGCGCGGTTCGCGACTGTTAAATCTAACCATCTAAACCGATCTTTTTTCAGGCTGCCTGCCGGTTTTCAGGCTGCCTGTTACCCGCCACGGAATCCCGCCATGAGCGCCACACCTGAATACGAAACCTTCCGCCAAGCCTATCTGGACTACGCCGCAAGGCAGCCTGAAAACGACAAACGCTGCCTGCTGGCGGCTTTGTCGGCGGCGGATGCCCATTATCCGGCCGACGCGCAGACTTCTTTCGGCGAGCCTTTGCTCGCGCACCTTCTGGCGGCGGCGGATACGGCGGCGCAGATGGATCTGCTGCCCGACGCGGTGGCGGCAACGGTGCTGGCCGATATGCCGCGCCACTGGCCGCAATGGGAAGAAGAGTTGGCCGAATGCTGCGGCAAAACGGTGTGCACGCTGGTGCGTGGCATCGACGAAGTGCGCAAGCTCACCCATTTTGTCCGCGTCGATGCGCTGGCTTCGCCCGAAGAGCGCGCGGCGCAGGCCGAAACCATGCGCAAGATGCTGCTGGCGATGGTGTCGGACATCCGCGTGGTGCTGATTGCGCTGGCGCTGCGCACCCGCACCATGCAGTTTCTCGGCAGCGTGCCCGACAGCCCGGAAAAACGCGCCGCCGCCAAGGAAACGCTGGATATTTTCGCGCCGCTGGCCAACCGCCTGGGCGTGTGGCAGCTCAAATGGCAGCTCGAAGACTTGGGCTTCCGCCACCAGAATCCCGAAGAATACCGCCGCATTGCCAAGCTGCTCGATGAAAAGCGCGACGAGCGCCTGCAATACATCGACGCCTTTTTAGGCAGCCTGAAAGCCGAGCTGGCGGCGCACGGCATCCGCGATTACGACGTTGCCGGCCGCCCCAAACACATCTATTCCATCTACAAAAAGATGGTGAAGAAAAAGCTCGATTTCGACGGCCTGTTCGACATCCGCGCCGTGCGCGTGCTGGTGGGCACCGTGCCGGAGTGCTACACCGTGCTGGGTATCGTCCACAGCCTGTGGCAGCCGATTCCCGGCGAGTTTGACGACTACATCGCCAATCCCAAAGGCAACGGCTACAAATCGCTGCATACCGTGATCGTCGGCCCTGAAGACAAGGGCATCGAAGTGCAGATCCGCACCAAAGAAATGCACCAGTACAACGAATTCGGCGTGGCCGCGCACTGGCGCTACAAAGAAGGCGGCAAAGGCGATTCGGCCTACGAGCAGAAAATCGCCTGGCTGCGCCAGCTGCTCGACTGGCGTGAAAACATGGCCGAAAGCGGCAAAGAAGATCTGGCCGCCGCCTTCAAAACCGAGCTGTTCAACGACACCATCTACGTACTGAGCCCGCACGGCAAAGTGTTTTCCCTGCCCGCCGGCGCCACCCCCATCGACTTTGCCTACGCCCTGCACAGCGATTTGGGCAACCGCTGCCGCGGCGCCAAAGTGGACGGCCAGATCGTGCCGCTCTCCACCCCGCTGGAAAACGGCCAGCGCGTCGAAATCATCGCCGCCAAAGAAGGCGCGCCGTCGGTAAACTGGCTCTACGAAGGCTGGGTCAAATCTTCACGCGCCATCGCCAAAATCCGCGCCTACATCCGCCAGCAAAACGCCGACGCCGTGCGTGAAGAAGGCCGCAGCCAGTTTGAAAAAACCATCGCCAAGCTCGGCAGCAAGCCCAATTACCAGCAACTGTGCGAAAAACTCGGCTTCAAAAGCACCGACGAGCTTTACACCGCACTCGGCCAGGGCGAAATCACCCCCCGCGCCGTGCAAAAAGCCGCCGGCGCCCTGGACGAAACGCCAAAAGAGCCGGTGAGCGAGATCAGCATCGTCAAAAAATCCAAAATCAGCCAAGGCCGCAAAAACGGCATCCTGGTGGACGGCGAAGCCGGCCTGCTCACCACGCTGGCCAAATGCTGCAAACCCGCGCCGCCTGACGCCATCGTCGGCTTCGTTACCCGCGACCGG
Source organism: Kingella sp. SNUBH-2017 (assembly GCF_028680565.1). NCBI lineage: Bacteria > Pseudomonadati > Pseudomonadota > Betaproteobacteria > Neisseriales > Neisseriaceae > Kingella > Kingella sp. SNUBH-2017. The sequence continues at coordinate 117,266 of NZ_JAPHVK010000004.1, read as the reverse complement.
GGCATTTCCGTACACCGGCGCGGCTGCCCGTCTTTCGAGCATCTGGCCGCCACGCAGCCTGAAAAAGTGATGGCCGCCGAATGGGCGGCGCAGCACGACGGCAGCCAAGTGTTCGCCATCGACATCGAAATCCGCGCCCAAGACCGAAACGGCCTGCTGCGCGACGTTTCCGAAACGCTCTCGCGCCACAAAACCAACGTAACCGCCGTGCAAACCCAAAGCCGCAACCTGGAAGCCAGCATGCGCTTCACGCTGGAAGTCAAACAGGTAAACGACCTGCCGCGCGTACTGGCGGCGCTGGGCGAGATTAAGGGCGTAATCAGCGTGGCGCGGCTGTGAAAAAGCAAAAGGCAGCCTGAAACCTTTTCCCGCCCCAATCTCACCAAACAACGTCATTCCCGCGCAGGCGGGAATCTTGCTCGGTATTTGAAAATATTTGAAAAAACAAACCATTGCTGAAATTCCGACAAGATTCCCGCCTGCGCGGGAATGGCGTCGGGCGGGAAATTGGGTGTTTGGCAAAAGTAAAGCCGGCTTGGGTTTGTAATCTCAACTACGCTGATTTTTGAAGCAGCCTGAAAAAACAAGGCAGCCTGAAAACGTATTTTCCGTTTTCAGGCTGCCTTTTTATGCGGCCGAACTACAGCGCCAGCCAGCCGAAGCAGTACACCATAATCCCGGCAATCGCCACATAGGCCAGGGCATAGGGGATGGCGGAGCGCAGGAAGCTGCCTTCCTGGCCTTGCTGGTCGATGGCGGCGGCGGCGATGGCGATGCTCTGCGGCGAAACAATCTTGCCGCCGGTGGCACCGGCGGTGTTGGCGGCGGCCAGCCAGCTTTTGTCCACGCCGATCTGGTCGGCCACGGTGGCCTGCAGTTTGCCGAACAGGATATTGGACGAAGTGTCGCTGCCGGTGGCGAAGGTGCCGATGGCGCCCACCAGCGGGGCAAACAGCGGATACAGCCCGCCGGTGGCGGCAACCAGTGCGTTGGCAATCACGTTGATCATGCCGCTGTGGCTCATAATCGCGCTCATGGCCACCAGGCTGATGATGGTGGTGGCTGATGCTTTCATTTTCAGCGTGGTGGCGCCCAGAATCGCCATCAGCTTACCGGCTTTCACGCCCTGCACCAGGCCGCCGATAAAGGCGCCGAGAAACAGCATCAGGCCGGCATTGGAGAGCCAGCCGAAGTTGAAGGTTTTGCCTTCGGCGTAGATCGGCAGGTGGATTTTGCTCACCAGATGGCTTTTCAGAAAGCCGCTCACGGGGCCTGACAGCGGGCTGGCAAGGATGATAAACAGCAGGATAAAGCCGTACACCGCCCAGGCTTTGCCGATCTGCCCCCAAGTGAAGCTGCCGCCTTTGCCGCCTTCGGCAATTTTTGCATAGGCCACGATGAAGATAATGCAGGCGATGCTGCCCAAAATGGCCGGCGTTTCCGCGCCGATAAAGTAGGCGGCGGCAAACTGCACCGCCAGCGAAATCCCGCCGATAACGGCGGCCAGGATAATATTCGGAATCAGGTATTTGCGGCTGCGGTCAGTAAGAAACAGAATCACAAACGGCACCAGAAACATCAATACCGCCAACTGGATAACGGTATCGCCCGCCACGGCATGGGTTTGCGCGGCGGTCACTTCGGTGCCGTACACTTCTTTGGCCAGCGTCAGCACCGGCACGCCCACCGCGCCGAAGCCGGTGGCCACGCTGTTGCCGATCAGCGAAACCAGCGCGGAAAAGGCGGGCTTGAAACCCAGCCCGACCAAAATCGCCGCCGGAATCGCCACCGCCGTGCCAAAGCCCGCCATGCCTTCGAGCAGGCCGCCGAAGCCCCACACAATCAGCAGCACTTGCAGGCGCTTGTCTTCGGAGATGCTGATAAATTGCTGTTTGATCACGTCAATCTGCTTGCTTTCCAGCAGCACGTTGTAGCTGAACAGCGCCATCAGGATAATGATTAAAATCGGAAAAACGGCTTTGAGCACGCCTTCGGCAAACGCCCAGCCGACATAGGCGGCGGAATAATTTTTAGGCAGCGTGCCGAAGCCGTCCATATTCGGTACGGCAAATACCGCCACCAGGGCGGCGGCGGCCAGCGCCAGCAGCGCGCTTTTGTCGCCGCTCATTTTCAGCCACATCATCAGCACCAACAGCAGCAGAATGGGCAAAACAGAAAGCAAAATGCTCATGGTGTTCTTTATCCTCGGGTTGAAAGCCGCGATTGTAGCTTATTTCGCCCCGCGCATAGCCGGAATTGTTTGCGGCTAAGGGCTATATATCCGGCCGGCAAAAACGTAGTCGGCCTTGAGCCGCAATGCCCCGCCGTTTTTCAGGCTGCCTGCGGCTTTGGCTCGCAGTATAAAAAAGGCAGCCTGAAAGTCGGATTGGCGGTTTTCAGGCTGCTTTTGGTATCGCCGGAAAGTGAAAACGCCCCTGATGCGGATGGGGGGGGCGTTTGCCTTTTGGCGCGGTGCGGGCTTATCAGGACTCGAAGCGTTTGAACACCAGCGAGCCGTTGGTGCCGCCGAAACCGAAGGAATTGGAAACTGCGGCGCGGATGGGCATTTGCCGGGCTTGGTTGGCGCAGTAGTCCAAATCGCAGCCGCCTTCGATGTCTTGGTGGAAGATGTTGATGGTGGGCGGGGACACTTGGTGGTGAACCGCCAGCACGCTGTACACCGCTTCCACGCCGCCGGCGGCGCCCAGTAGGTGGCCGGTCATCGATTTGGTGGAATTGACCACCAGTTTTTTGGCATGCTCGCCGAACACGGCTTTGAGCGCATTGGTTTCGTTGGCGTCGCCCAGCGGTGTGGAGGTGCCGTGGGCGTTGACGTAGTCGATTTCGTCGGCGTTCAGGCCGGCGTCGGCCAGCGCGTGGCGCAGGGCGAGGGCGGGGCCTTCGGCATTGGGGGCGGTGATGTGGTGGGCATCGGAACTCATGCCGAAGCCGACCAGCTCGGCATAGATTTTGGCGCCGCGTTTTTTGGCGTGCTCCAATTCTTCCAGCACCAGAACGCCGGAGCCTTCGCCCATCACGAAGCCGTCGCGGTCTTTGTCCCACGGGCGGGAGGCGGTGGCGGGGTCGTCGTTGCGGGTGGAAAGGGCTTTCATCGCGGCAAAACCGCCGATGCCGAGGGTGCATACCGCGCCTTCGGCGCCGCCGGCCAGCATCACGTCGGCATTGCCGTATTTGATCAGGCGGGCGGAATCGCCGATGGCGTGGGCGCCGGATGTGCAGGCGGAAACGATGCCGTAGCTGGGGCCGCGGTAGCCTTTGAGAATGGTAACGTGACCGGAAATCAGGTTGATCAGCGAGGCGGGGATGAAGAAGGGGTTGATTTTGCGCGGGCCGTCGGCAAAAACGGCGCGGGCGGTTTCTTCGATGGAGGGCAGGCCGCCGATGCCGGAGCCGATATTGACGCCGACGCGGTCTTTGTCGAGAGTCGGGCAGTCGTCAAGGCCGGCGTCGGCCACCGCCTGCAGGGCAGCGGCGATGCCGTAGTGGATGAAGCTGTCCATGCGGCGCGCTTCTTTGGGGCCGATGTACTGGTTGATGTCGAAATCTTTGACTTCGCCGGCAATCCGGCAGGCGAGATCGGAGGCATCAAAACGGGTAATGGCGCCGATGCCGCTTTTGCCGGCCAGCAGGTTGTCCCATGCGCTCGGGATATCGTTGCCTACCGGCGAAACTTGTCCCAAGCCTGTGATGACTACTCGTCTTTGATTCATAAGTGTTTCTCTGTGTGATGTAAAGAATGCGCCGCCGCTGCCGGTTTTTGTGCCGGTCAAGAGTGCGACAGCCTCCGATGCAGGAATATCCTTAATCAGAGGCTGTGGCGTAAGTGCGGCGAAATTAGGCCTGGTGCGCTTTGATGTAGTCGATCGCGGCCTGAACGGTTCTGATTTTTTCGGCTTCTTCGTCGGGAATTTCGCAGCCGAAAGCTTCTTCCAGAGCCATTACCAGTTCAACCACGTCCAGAGAATCGGCACCCAGGTCGTCTTCAAAGGAAGATTCGGGTTTGATGTCGGCTTCTTGAACGCCCAGTTGCTCGGCAACGATGCTGATGACTTTTTGTTGGATGTCTGACATTTGTGTAGTCCTTAAAATGAAAACTAAGCCTTGCGGCGGGAAAATTAGGGAAGTATCGCTGCGGCGGCGAACGCCTAGAGCTTTTTACCTATAATTGATGCTGCGCGATTTTAAACGCAATTATGCGATTTTGGCTACTCTTGGCCGAAAAATCTTTTCAGGCTGCCTGTGCGCCGTGTTATTCGCTGATGGGAACGTAGCCGGCAACCGCATCGGCGCCGTCGCCGAAAAAGTAGTTTTCCATCTGCTGCGCCAGATACTGGCGGGCTCGGGGGTCGGCCAGGCTGAGACGGTTTTCGTTGATGAGCATGGTTTGGTGGCGCGTCCAAGCGTCCCATGCTTCTTGGGAAACGTTTTCGAAAATGCGCTTGCCCAGTTCGTTGGGCAGCGGCGGGAATTTCATGCCTTCGGCTTCTTTGCCGAGTTTGACGCAATGTACCATGCGGCTCATTTGGTGTTCTCCTAAAGAGGAATGTGTGGAAACCGGCGCGCATATTAGCAAAATTTGCCGTAGCCGTCATGCGCCGAACTTTGGCACATAGGTGCCGAAATTGAGCCGAAATAAATGAGAGTGAGTATATATTATATTGTTTATTCTTGATTTTTTGCTTTTTAGGCTGCTTTTTGCGTATGCGCTTGCGCTTGGTAGGGGTGAAACTTGACGTAAGTCAATGATTGTTGCCGTATTACGGGTAAAGGCGCTGAAATTGCTTCTAAGGGCGCATATCCCCGCAACAGCCGCAGCAGCGGCCGTTGCGCACACCCACAACCCCTTGAAGGAGCATTTATTATGTCTTTTATTTTCTGGACTGCCGATCTGGACACCGGCTTTGACGACATCGACGAGCAGCACAAAATCCTGGTTGACCACATCAACAAACTCTACGATGTCAACGAAACCGGCGATCGCGAACAGATTTTGAACGAAATCCAAGGCGTAATCGACTACGCCGGTGTGCATTTCGGCCTGGAAGAGCAGATGCTTGCCGAAGCCCAGTATCCGATGCTGGAGCCGCACAAAAAAGTACACCAAAACTTCGTTACCAAGATGGTTGATTTCCAAAGCCGCTATGAAAACGGCGACAACGAAGCCGTAGCCGAAATGCTGAACCTGCTCGACGGCTGGTTGTTCCGCCACATCCGTCTGAACGACCACGGCTATATCGACTGTGTGAAAAAATCCGGCGTGCGCCGTTAAGCCGCTATCCGATAAAAGCAGCCTGAAAACCATGATTGGGGTTTTCAGGCTGCTTTATTGTTTGAGCGTTCCCGCTTTGTATCCCGGCCGACCGCCGTTATTGCGCCGGTGATGACGAAAAAGCCGGCTGCGTGCGGTGGGTGGCGTTTGAAAAGGCAGCCTGAAAGGTTTTCAGGCTGCCTTTTGCCGTATGAATCGGGCTTTATTTCACAATCTGTGCCAGCTCGCCTTTGGCATAGCGTTCGGCCATTTTTTCCAGCGATACCGGCTTGATTTTGCCGGCTTGGCCTTCGCAGCCGAAGGCTAAGTAGCGGGCGATGCAGATGTCCTTCATTGCTGACACGGTTTTGGCCAGGTATTTGCGCGGGTCGAATTCCGACGGGTTTTCGGCCATAAAGCGGCGGATGGCGCCAGTGGATGCCAGGCGCAGGTCGGTGTCGATATTGACTTTGCGCACGCCGTATTTGATGCCTTCGACGATTTCTTCCACCGGCACGCCGTAGGTTTCGCCGATGCTGCCGCCGTATTCGTTAATCACTTTGAGCCATTCTTGGGGAACGGAGCTGGAGCCGTGCATTACGATGTGGGTGTTGGGCAGCGCTTCGTGGATTTCTTTGATGCGGTCGATGCGCAGCACGTCGCCGGTGGGCGGGCGGGTGAATTTGTAGGCGCCGTGGCTGGTGCCGACGGCAATCGCCAGCGCATCGACGCCGGTGTCTTTCACAAAACGCACGGCGTCTTCCACGCTGGTGAGCATTTGGTCGTGAGAGAGCTTGCCGACTGCGCCGACGCCGTCTTCTTCGCCCGCTTCGCCGGTTTCCAGATTGCCTAATACGCCGATTTCGCCTTCCACCGACACGCCGCAGGCATGGGAGAAATTGACTACCGTGCGGGTTACATCGACATTGTATTCGTAGCTGGACGGGGTTTTGCCGTCGGCCAGTAGCGAGCCGTCCATCATCACCGAGCTGAAACCGAGCTGGATGGAGCGCTGGCACACATCGGGCGAAGCGCCATGGTCTTGGTGCATCACCACCGGAATATGCGGGAACTCTTCCACCGCTGCGAGAATCAGGTGGCGCAGAAAGGGCGCGCCGGCGTATTTGCGCGCGCCGGCCGAAGCCTGCACGATTACGGGCGCGTTTACCGCATCGGCGGCTTCCATAATGGCGCGCATCTGTTCGAGATTGTTGACGTTGAAGGCGGGCAGGCCGTAGCTGTGTTCGGCGGCGTGGTCGAGCAGCTGGCGCATTGAAACGAGTGCCATAAAGCGGGTGCTCCTGTTGTAAGCAGTACGGGTAATTAGCGATATAACTGTAACGCTATGTAATGAAGCGCGCGATTATATCAGCAGCGCCAAAGGCAAACCAAGGGCGCAGGCAGCCTGAAAACGATAGCTGATTCAGTTTTTTTACTTTTATCCGCGTAAACTTGCTTGACAATAGCGTAAATTTTTTTAAAGATACGCAGCCGCGACCGCATGGTAGCGGCCGCCGTTTTTTTATTGCCTGTAGTCTGCGGTATTTTTTTTGAATTATCAGCCGGCTACGCACGCGGCGTATCGTAAAGGCAGCCTGAAAGCTGCCGCCACCCTCCCTCCGCGCTTTCGGGCTCGGGGGCAAAAGAAAAATAGCTGAAAGGATGGTATTCAAGTGAACCAAGCATATCGAATCTGGCTGGCCTTGGGGCTGGGCGCGGCGCTTGCCGCCTGCAGCGGCGAACCTGCCGCGCAAAAACCCATACAGGTGAGCAACGAACCGGCCGAAAAGCAGGAAATTGTGGTCAATAACGGCGCCGAGCCGGAAACGCTCGACCCGCACAAATCTTCCGGCGTGCCCGAAAGCAATATTCTCAACCAACTGCTGGTCGGTCTGACAGGCACCGATCCCGACGGCAAAACCGTTCCCGCGCTGGCGGAAAAATGGGAATCTGCCGACAACCAGACTTGGGTGTTCCACCTGCGCGAGGCGCAATGGAGTAACGGCGATCCGATTACCGCCGATGATTTTGTTTACAGCATGCGCCGCGTGGTCGATCCGCTGACCGCTTCGCCCTACGCTTCCTATCTGGGCGATGCCAAAGTGAAAAACGCCGAAGAAATCGCCAACGGCAAAGCCAAACCGGAAGAGCTGGGCGTAAAGGCGCTGGATGCCAAAACCCTGCAAATCACCCTGTCTTCGCCGGTACCGTATTTCCCCGATATGCTGGTGCACAGCTCCACCCGTCCGGTTAATGCCAAAGTAGTGGAAAAGCACGGCAGCAAGTGGACTCTGCCTGAAAACTTCGTCGGCAGCGGCCCTTTGCGTATTGCCGAGTGGGTGGTCAACGAAAAAATCGTGCTCGAGCGCAACGATAAATTTTTCGGTAACGCCGACAACAGCATCAGCCGCCTGACCGTTTTGCCGATTTCTTCGCCGATTACCGATGTCAACCGCTTTAAGGCGGGCGAAATCGATATGACTTACAACGATCTGCCCAGCGACCAGTTCAAGCAGCTGAAAGAAGAAATGGGCGATCAGATGAAAATCTCCCCCTATCTTTGCACCTATTATTACGAGTTCAACCACCGCCAGGCGCCGTTTGACAATCCGAAAGTGCGCCGCGCGCTGTCGCTGGCTTTCGACCGCGAGCTGTTTGTCGAGAAAATTGTCGGCCGCGGCGAAGCGCCGGCCTACCAGCTGACACCGACCGCCACCCAGGGCATGAAAGACTATGTGCCGGACTGGAAAGCCTGGGATAAGGCCAAGCGCTTGGAAGAAGCGAAAAAACTGCTGCAGGAAGCCGGCTACAGCGCCGAGAAGCCGCTGAAGTTTGAAATTCTCTACAACACCAACGAAAACCATAAGAAAAACGCTGTCGCCGTCGCCGCGCTGTGGAAAGAGAATCTCGGTTTTGTCGAAGCCGAACTCAACAACCAGGAATGGAAAACTTATCTCGACGGCAAGCGCAACGGCAAATTCCAAATGGCGCGCTCCGGCTGGTGCGGCGACTACAACGAACCGTCGGCCTTCCTTAACGTGTTCAAGTCCAACAACAGCAGCAACTACGGCCGCTACAACAGCCCGGCTTATGACGATTTGATGCGCCGGACGCTGGCACCCGGCGTCAGCAGCGAAGAGCGCGCCGAGCTTTATCACAAGGCCGAAGCTGAGCTCGACAAAGACAGCGCGTCGATTTTCGCCTACCACTATGTGAGCGCCCGTTTGGTCAAACCCTATCTGAGCGGCTATTCCGACCGCGACCCGCTGAACTACTGGCAGGCAAAAGACTGGAAAGTGATGAAACACTGACCGCCGCCGCTTGAGCTTCTCCCAATAAGGAAAAAGGTTTCAGGCTGTTCAGGCAGCCTGAAAACCGTTTTCCCATAATAAACTTCACAAACACTACCGCTATGCTGAAACTGATTCTCCGCCGCTTCTTGGAAGCCATTCCAACCATGCTGGTGCTGATTACCGTGTCCTTCTTCGTGATGCGGCTGGCGCCTGGCAGTCCCTTTACCGGCGAGCGTAACCTGCCGCCCGCCGTTCTGGCGAATATCGAAGCCAAATACCATCTGAACGACCCCATCTGGCTTCAGTATCTCAACTATCTCAAACAGCTGGCGCACGGAGATTTGGGGCCGTCCTTCAAATACAAGGACTACTCGGTCAACGAGCTTTTGGCGCAGGCGCTGCCGGTGTCTTTGGAAGTCGGCGTGTACGCCTTCATCATTGCCGTAATTGTCGGCATGCTGCTGGGCATTTTCGCCGCGCTCAAGCAAAACAGCTTTCTCGACTACGGCACCATGGCGCTGGCGATGACCGGCGTGGTCGTGCCCAGCTTCGTCAAAGGCCCGCTGATGGTGCTGGTGTTTGCCGTGATGCTCAAATGGTTTCCGGCCGGCGGCTGGAACGGCGGCGCGGTGCAGAATATGGTGCTGCCGGTGTTTGTGCTGTCGCTGTCGTATATCGCCGGCATTTCGCGGATTATGCGCGGTTCGATGATTGAAGTGATGAACAGCCCGTTTATCCGCACCGCCCGCGCCAAAGGCCTGTCCACTCCCTATATCGTGCTCAAGCACGCCCTGCGCCCCGCGATGCTGCCGGTGATTTCCTATCTCGGCCCGGCTTTCGTGGGCATCATCACCGGCGCGATTGTCATCGAGACCATCTTCGGCCTGCCCGGTATCGGCCAGCTGTTTGTCAACGGCGCGCTGAACCGCGACTACGGAATGGTACTCGGCCTGACCATTCTCGTCGGCGTCCTGACCATTCTCTTTAATGCGGTGGTCGACATCCTGTACGCGATGATCGATCCCAAAATCCGCATCGACTAAATCCCTGCCCGCCGCCGTGCAGCCTTTGCGCCAGCCCGATGCTGTCCCAAAGCGCTGCGCCGCCGCAGGCAGCCTGAAAAATACCCATACCGCAATCAAGGAACCATTTTGCTATGTTGAGCAAGAAACAAACCGAAGCCGTTGAGCAGATGGCGGCGGAAGCCGAAATCAAAGGCCGCAGCCTGTGGCAGGACGCCTGGCGCCGTTTCAAACGCAACAAGGCCGCGCTGGCCAGCGTGTTAATCGTCGCGCTGATTACCCTGTTCGTAATCTTCGTACCGCTGTTTTCCGGCTTCAATTACGCCGATCCCGACTGGAGCAATATGCAGATTGCCCCGTCAGTAGAAACCAAACACTATCTGGGCACCGACACCCTCGGCCGCGACCTTTTGGTGCGTGTGGCCATCGGCGGGCGCATTTCGCTGATGGTCGGCCTGGCCGGCGCGCTGGTGGCGGTGGTGGTCGGCACCGTGTACGGCGCGGTATCCGGCTATCTGGGCGGCAAGGTCGATACCCTGATGATGCGCTGGCTGGAAATTCTCGGTGCCTTCCCGTTTATGTTTTTCGTGATCCTGCTGGTTACTTTCTTCGGCCGCAACCTGATCCTGATTTTCGTCGCCATCGGCATGGTGTCGTGGCTGGACATCGCCCGTATCGTCCGCGGCCAGACCCTCGGCCTCAAGCGCAAGGAATTTATCGAAGCGGCGCACGTTTGCGGCGTGTCCGACGTCAATATCGTGCTGCGCCACATCGTGCCCAACGTGCTGGGCGTGGTAGTGGTGTATGCCTCGCTGCTGGTGCCCGGCATGATTATGTTCGAATCCTTTCTCAGCTTCCTCGGCTTGGGCGTGCAGGAGCCGATGACCAGTTGGGGCGCGCTGCTGCAGGAAGGCGCGCAGACCATGCAGGTAGCGCCGTGGCTGTTGCTGGTGCCCTCCGCCTTTCTGGTTACCACGTTGTTTTGCTTTAACTTCATCGGCGACGGCCTGCGCGACGCCCTCGACCCGAAAGACCGCTGAGTATTTTCAGGCTGCCTGAAACAAACGGAAAAAAACTATGGACACACCACTGCTGCAAGTACGCGATTTGCGCGTGCAGTTCAAAACCGAAGACGGCCAGGTTACCGCCGTCAACAATCTCAACTTCGCGCTGCGTCAGGGCGAAACCCTCGGTATCGTCGGCGAATCCGGTTCCGGCAAATCGCAAACCGCCTTCGCCATCATGGGGCTGCTGGCGAAAAACGGCATCACCTCCGGTTCGGTGCAGTACGACGGCCGCGAGATTCTCGGCCTGCCCGCCAAAGAGCTGAACAAAATCCGCGCCGAACAGATCGCCATGATTTTCCAAGACCCGATGACCTCGCTCAATCCCTATATGCGCGTCGGCGACCAGTTGGCCGAAGTGCTGCGCCTGCACAAAGGCATGAGCAAGTCCGACGCCTGGGCAGAATCGCTGAAAATGCTCGATGCGGTCAAAATTCCCGAAGCGAAAAAACGCATCGGCATGTATCCGCACGAATTTTCCGGCGGCATGCGCCAGCGCGTAATGATTGCGATGGCGCTGCTGTGCCGTCCGCGCCTGCTGATTGCCGACGAACCCACCACCGCGCTCGACGTAACCGTGCAGGCACAGATTATGGCGCTGCTGAACGAGCTCAAACGCGACTTCAACACCACCATCATTATGATTACCCACGATTTGGGCGTGGTGGCCGGCATCTGCGACCGCGTGCTGGTGATGTACGCCGGCCGCACCATGGCCTACGGCCCCACCCACGAAATCTTCTACCACCCCACCCATCCCTACACCATCGGCCTGCTCGGCGCCGTGCCGCGGCTGGACGGTAACGAAGCCGAACTCAAAACCATCCCCGGCAACCCGCCCAACCTGCTGCGCCTGCCGCAGGGCTGCCCCTTCCAAGAGCGCTGCAGCTATGTGATGGACATCTGCCGCACCACCCCGCCCGAACTCAAATTCCTGCCCAACGACCGCCAGCGCGCCTGCCATTGGGAACACCCGCACCACAACATCGCCATCGAACCCGCAGTCGTTCAGGAAGGAGCCGCACGATGAGCAGCCAGCCCCTATTGCAAGTACGCGACGTGCAAACCCACTTCAACATCAAGCGCGACGGCGCGATGTTCTGGCAAAAACCCGCCACCCTCAAAGCCGTCAACGGCGTGTCTTTCGATCTCAAAGCCGGCGAAACCCTCGGCGTGGTCGGCGAATCCGGCTGCGGCAAATCCACCCTTGCCCGCACCATTATCGGCCTGGTCAAAGCCCGCTCCGGCAGCATTTTGTTTGACGGCGAAGAGCTGGTCGGCCTGTCGCCCAAAGCCATGCGGCTCAAGCGCAAAGACATCCAGATGATCTTCCAAGACCCGCTGGCCTCGCTCAATCCCCGCATGAGCGTCGGCCGCATCATCGCCGAGCCGCTGCGCACCTACTATCCCAATCTCAGCGACGAAGAAGTCCAGCAGCGCGTGTATGTCATGATGGAAAAAGTCGGCCTGCTGCGCAGCCAGATCAACCGCTACCCACACGAATTTTCCGGCGGCCAGTGCCAGCGCATCGGCATCGCCCGCGCCCTGATCCTGCAGCCCAAGCTGATTATCTGCGACGAGCCGGTGTCCGCGCTCGACGTTTCCATTCAGGCACAGGTGGTCAACCTGCTCAAGCAGGTGCAAAAAGAAATGGGGCTGGCGCTGATTTTCATCGCCCACGACCTTTCCGTGGTCAAACACATTTCCGACCGCGTGCTGGTCATGTACCTGGGCAACGCCATCGAGCTTGGCACCGACAGCGCCGTGTACGACCACCCCACCCACCCCTACACCCAGGCGCTGATGTCCGCCGTACCGCTGCCCGATCCCGATGCCGAGCGCAGCAAAGTCATCCAGCTTTTGCCCGGCGATCTGCCCAGCCCCATCAATCCCCCTTCAGGCTGCGTCTTCCGCACCCGCTGCCCGATTGCCGACAGCGAATGTGCCGAAAGCAAGCCGGCCATGGTCGGCAACGACATCCACCAAGCCGCCTGCCTGAAAAACCGCGTCCCCGAGATTGCCCAGCGCTAAAGTACGGATGGTAAAAAGCAGCCTGAAAGCCCGCAAAAACGGTTTTCAGGCTGCCTTTGTTTTTCAGGCTGCTTTCTAGTAAGGCAGGTTGGGTCTTGACCCAACCTACGCTTGCTGCCCAACCATCCAAAAAAACTGGCTACCCTGCAAAGCAGCATCCGCACACTACTAAAACCGTTTCAGGCTGCTTTTTCCTTTGATATCGAAACCGAAACTCAAGGGCTGGTGCAGTATTTGGTCAGCCAGAAAGCCATTTCGTTCAACAACCAAACGGTCGTTTATAAGCGAAAGCACTAGTTGCCTATGCTTGCTTTCAGGCTGCCTTTATTCAAACGGCACAGGCAGCCTGAAAAAAACAGGCCGCGTTCTGAAGCATAGCGCCGAAAGTTCTATATCCGGCGGGCACCGGCCTTTACAATCCCGCCCTTTTACCGTGAAGGAGAGCATGATGCTGAAAAAAGTTCTGTTGGCTGCCGCGCTGGCGCTGGGTCTTGCCGCCTGCAGTCAGGAAAACGGCGCCCCCGCGCCAAGCAGCGCGCCGCAGCCTGAAGCCGCGGCCGGCAGCCTGATAAACAAAATCAACAATAAAGAAACCCTGCTGGTCGGCACCATGGGCACTTACGCGCCCTTTACCTACCACGATCAGGACGGCAAGCTCACCGGCTACGATGTCGAAGTTACCCGCGCGGTTGCCGCCAAGTTGGGGGTGCAGGTCGAATTTAAGGAAACGCCGTGGGATGCGATGATGGCCGGCCTGAAAGCGGGGCGCTTCGATCTGGTGGCCAACCAGGTGGCGCTGACCACGCCTGAGCGCCAGGCGACGTTTGACAAGGCCGAGCCCTACAGCTGGAGCGGCAAGATGATTGTCGCCCGCACCGACCACGCGCCGATTGCCAAGCTCGAAGACATCAAGGGCGTGAAAACCGCGGTGATGCTCTCGTCCAACTACGACGAAGTCGCGCAGAAAATGGGCGCCGACATCGTCCACACCGACACCATGGCGCAGGGGCTGCTGATCGTGCAGCAAAAGCGCGCGGAGATTACGCTGAACGACGAACTCTCGCTCTTGGACTACCTGAAGAAAACCCCCAACTCCGGCCTGAAATCGGTATGGCGCACGCCGTCTGAAGAGAAGCTCGGCGCCGGACTGGTAATCAACAAGGGCAACGATGAAGCGCTGGCGAAAATCAATGCGGCGATGAAAGAGCTGCAGCAGGACGGCACGCTGAAGAAACTCGGCGAGCAGTTTTTCGGCGAAGACGTCAGCGTGAAATAGGCAGCCTGAAAGCCTGTTTTGCCTGATAAAGCAGCCTGAAAGCGGGATAATCCGTTTTCAGGCTGCTTTTTGCCCGCCGTGCCGGCAAAACGGCATGTGCGGCGCCCTATTATTTGGTACCCTGCGTGCTGACCGTATCGGTATCGTTGCCGCCGTCCCTTTTTGCCCGACTGCCCGCCATGCGTATTCTCAGCTACAACATTCAGGCTGCCATCGCCGCCGACAGCTATCTCAGCTACCTCACCCGCCTGCACCGCCAAGTGCTGCCCGGCGCCGCCAAAGAGCGCACGCTCTCGCGCATCGCCGCCTATATCAGCGCGTTTGACGTGGTCTGCCTGCAGGAAATCGATCTCGGCGGCCTGCGCAACGGCTTCAAAAGCCAGGTGCGCCAGCTGCTCGATGCCACGCCGTTCAGCCATTATGTCGCTCAGACCAACCGCGCCGTCGGCAAGCTGTCGCTGCACGGCAATCTGATTTTGTCGAAACAGCCGCTGCGCGAAGTGTGCAACGTGCCGCTGCCCTCGCGCATTCCCGGCCGCGGCATGCTCGCCGCCGCCATCGGCCGGGGCGACGATGAAATCGTGGTCGCCAACGTCCATCTCAGCCTCGGCCGGCTCGACCAATACCGCCAGCTGCGCCACATCCGCCAAGCCCTGTCGCCCTACCGCCGCGTGTGCCTGCTGGGCGACTTCAACTGCCCGCCGCAGGCGCGCCAGCTTTCGGTGCTCACCGCCCACGGCTACCGCCACATCAAAGGTTGTCTGCCCACCTATCCCAGCTGGCGGCCGACGCAGGCGCTCGACCATATCTTTCTCAAAGGCAGCCTGAACGGCCACGGCCTGCCGCAATTATTTGTCGCATCCGACCATCTGCCGGTGGCGGTACTGGTGGAAACCGCAGTCGGTGGCGATATTTAACGGCAGCCTGAAAGCAGCAGCCTGCCGCATCCCCAAAGCAGCCTGAAAGCCGCAATCGTGCTTTCAGGCTGCTTTCTGCTGTGAAGCGTGCCGGCTGTGCCGTTCTCCGCGGCAGCCTGAAAACCGCAATGCCCCCGTTTTACACCGGCAGGCGGCGCCGCTTTCAGGCTGCCTGTATCCGGCCGCAGCCGCCGTTTTTCAGGCTGCCGGCACGCGGGGCAAAGGCAGCCTGAAAGGCGGGGCGGCGGCGGGGCTGTGTTAGAATCGCGCCTTTGTTTTTCAGGCTGCCTGCCATGTCCGCTCCCCGCTACATCCCCCTGCGCGCCCACAGCGAATTTTCGATTACCGACGGCATTATCCGCATCAAAGACCTGGTCAAACGCGCCGCCGCCGACGGCAGTCCGGCGCTGGGACTCACCGACCTGATGAACGTGTTCGGGCTGGTGAAGTTCTACAAAACCTGCATGGGCGCGGGCATCAAGCCGCTGATGGGCGCGGACGTGCGCATCGCCAATCCCGACCGCCCCGAAGCGCCCTACCGTGCGCTTTTGCTGATCCGCAACCACGCCGGCTATGTGCGCCTGAGCGAACTCTTAACCGCCGCCTACACCGATGCCGCCCGCAGCGAGCCGGCCTGTTTGCAGCCCGAATGGCTGGAAGCCGGCGACAACAGCGGGCTGCTGTGCCTGTCCGGCGCACATCTGGGCGAAGTGGGCGCGCAGCTGATGCTGGGGCAGCCTGAAAAAGCCGCCGCCGCCGCCCGCCGTTATGCCGCGCTGTTTCCCGATGCCTTTTATCTGGAATTGCAGCGCCTGCCGGAAAAGCCGGAATGGGAAACGGCGGTTTCAGGCAGCCTGAAACTGGCGCAGGAAATGGATTTGCCGGTGGTGGCGACCCATCCGGCACAGTTTGTGGCGCGCGAAGACTTCACCGCCCACGAAGCGCGGGTGTGCATTGCCGGCGGCTGGACGCTGGCCGACAAAAAACGGCCGCAGGAATTCGCGCGCAGCCAGTATTTCGCCACGCCGCAGGAAGTGGCCGAACGCTTTGCCGACGTGCCCGAGGCGCTGGCCAACACGCTGGAAATCGCCAAGCGCTGCAATCTCACGCTCACTTTGGGCAAAAACTTCCTGCCGCTGTTTCCCACGCCCGAGGGCATGAGTTTGGACGACTATCTGACCAAACTCTCCAACGAAGGCCTGCAGGAGCGCATGGCGCAGCTGTATCCCGACGAGTCCGAACGCGCGGCGAAAATGCCGGAATATCAGGCGCGGCTGGATTTCGAGCTGGGCATCATCATCCAGATGCAGTTTCCGGGCTACTTCCTGATCGTGCAGGACTTTATCAACTGGGCGAAGCAAAACGGCTGCCCTGTCGGCCCGGGACGCGGCTCGGGCGCCGGCTCGCTGGTGGCCTATTCGCTGAAAATCACCGATCTCGACCCGCTGAAATACGCGCTGCTGTTCGAGCGTTTTCTCAATCCCGAGCGGGTGTCGATGCCCGACTTCGATATCGACTTCTGCCAGTCCAATCGCGGCCGCGTGATCGAATATGTGCGCGAAAAATACGGCGCCCAGGCGGTGAGCCAGATTGTCACCTTCGGCACGCTGTCGTCCAAAGCGGTGATCCGCGACGTCGGCCGCGTGCTCGATCTGCCCTTTTCGCTGTGCGACAGATTGTCCAAGCTGATTCCGTTGGAAGCCAACAAGCCGCTGAGCCTGGAAAAAGCGATGGAAGCCGAACCGCAGATCCGCGAGCTGATCGAAGCCGAGGAAGCGGACGAGCTGATGGTGCTGGCGCAAAAACTCGAAGACCTGACGCGCGGCCTGGGTATGCACGCCGGCGGCGTATTGATCGCACCGGGCAAGATTTCCGATTTCAGTCCGGTGTATCAGGCCGATGCGTCGTCGTCGCCGGTATCGATGTACGACAAGGGCGACATCGAAGACATCGGCCTGGTGAAATTCGACTTTCTCGGCCTGCGCAACCTGACCATTATCGAAATGGCGCAGGACAATATCCGCGCCACCACCGGCGATGCCGTCGATGTGGCCGCCATCCCGCTCGACGATCAGGCGGCCTACCAGATTTTCCGCGACGCCAACACCACCGCCGTTTTCCAGTTTGAATCCAGCGGCATGAAGCGGATGCTGAAAACTGCCCACACCACCAAGTTTGAAGAACTGATCGCCTTTGTGTCGCTCTACCGCCCGGGGCCGATGGACAACATCCCCGATTTCGTCGCCCGCATGAAAGGCGAGAAATTCGCCTATATCCACCCGCTGCTGGAGCCGGTTTTGGAGCCGACTTACGGCATTATGGTTTACCAGGAGCAGGTGATGCAGGCCGCGCAGATTATCGGCGGCTACTCGCTCGGCGGCGCCGACCTGCTGCGCCGCGCGATGGGCAAGAAAAAGCCCGAAGAGATGGTCAAGCACCGCGAAATCTTCGCCGAAGGCGCCGCCAAACAAGGCATCTCCCGCGCCAAAGCCGACGAAATCTTCGACTATATGGAAAAATTCGCCGGCTACGGCTTCAACAAATCCCACGCCGCCGCCTATGCCCTGATTTCCTATCAGACCGCCTGGCTCAAAGCCCACTATCCCGCCGAATTCATCGCCGCCACCATGTCCAGCGAACTGGACAACACCGACCAGCTCAAAGTCTTTTTCGACGACGCCCAAAGCAGCCTGAACGGCATCACCTTCCTGCCGCCCGACATCAACGAATCCGACTACCGTTTCGTACCCGACGGCCAAAAACACATCCGCTACGCGCTCGGCGCCATCAAAGGCACCGGCGAAGCCGCTGTTGCCGACATCGTTGCCGCCCGCAAGGCCGGCGGAAAATTCAAAGACCTGTTCGACTTTTGCGAGCGCGTCGGCAAGCAGCACGTCAACCGCCGCACCATCGAAGCCCTGATCCGCGGCGGCGCCTTCGACAGCATCGAGCCCAACCGCGCCATGCTGTTGGCCAACGTCGAACTGGCCATGAACCATGCCGAACAAAAAGCCGACAACGCCAACCAGGGCGGGCTGTTCGATATGGTCGAAGACGCCATCGAAGCGCTCACGTTCGTTCCCCACGCCCCGTGGAGCGAAGCCGAACAGCTGGCCGAAGAAAAGCAGGCCGTCGGCTTTTACCTTTCCGGCCACCCCTTCTCGCCCTACGCCGGCGAAGTGCGCGAACTGGCCAAAACCCCGCTCGCCCAACTGCGCCCGCAAGAAGGCAGCGTGCGCGTGGCCGGCTTTGCCACCGGCATCCGCAGCATCATGGGCAAGCGCGGCCGCGTCGTCTTTATCCAGCTCGAAGACGACAGCGGCAAAGCCGAAGTAACCGTTGCCGGCGAACTGCTCGACGAGCTGCCGCGCGAAACACTCAAAAGCGACCAGATACTGGTGTGCGACTGCCGCATCTCCGCCGACACCTTCAGCAGCGAAGGCGGCTTGCGCATCCACGCCAACAGCGTACTCACGCTCAACCAGGCGCGCTGCCACTATGCCGCCGCCCTGACCCTGCATC
Organism: Kingella sp. SNUBH-2017; assembly: GCF_028680565.1. Taxonomy (NCBI): domain Bacteria; kingdom Pseudomonadati; phylum Pseudomonadota; class Betaproteobacteria; order Neisseriales; family Neisseriaceae; genus Kingella; species Kingella sp. SNUBH-2017. The sequence continues at coordinate 98,872 of NZ_JAPHVK010000004.1, read as the reverse complement.
TGGAGCCGCACCACGACATCGCCGCCCTGGCCGAACTGCTGCGCCCGCACACTGACCCCGCCGCCGAGCGCCGCATCCCCGTGCGCCTGAACTACCGCAACCGCCACGCCGCCGGCAGCCTGATGCCCGCCGCCCAATGGCGCACCGCCCCCAGCCCCGAACTGCTCGCCGCCCTGGAAACCCTGCTCGGCAACCGCGCCGTGCAGATCGACCGCTAAACGGCAGCCTGAAAAAAGCAGCCTGAAAGCCACACAAACGGCTTTCAGGCTGCTTTTTGTATTTCAGGCTGCTGCGAATATCACCGGCAGCCTGAAACAGGAAGCAGATTAGGCAGGTAGAGACCTTTGCAAAATACCTCTCTTCACCTTTTCGCTGACAGCCGGAACCCAAACACAGGTTTTCAGCTGTTTTCGCCCCAAATCACTCCTGATTTTACCCAAATACCCCCTTAATCCTCCCCGGATACCTGATAATCAGGCATCCGGGCCGCCTTTTAGGCGGCAACAGGCACACTTAGCCTGTTAGCCGCTTTCAACAGGTTCAAACACATCGCTTTCAGATGACTTTGCGCACTCACTTTGAGCAGACCAAAATAGGCTGCCCGGGCGTAGCGGAATTTACGGTGCAGCGTACCGAAGCTTTGTTCCACCACATAACGGGTCTTCGACAAATATCGGTTGCGTTTGGTTTGCGCTTCCGTCAGCGGACGGTTGCGGTGGGCTTTGCGCATAATGCCGTCCAACAACTGATGGTCTTTCAGATGTTGCCGGTTTTCCGCACTGTCGTAGCCTTTATCGGCATAGACGGTCGTATCTTTGGCTATACCTTCCAACAAAGGCAACAGGTGGTTGCACTCATGGGTATTGGCGGGGGTGATGTGCAGTTTCTCGATATAGCCTTCCTCATCGGTGCGGGTATGTTGTTTGTAACCGAGTCTGTATAAACCGTTTTTCTTTGTCCAGCGGGCATCGCTGTCTTTACTCGGTGTGGTTTGTCCGCTGACTTGTCCTTCTTCATCGACTTCTATGGCCTGACGCTGTTTGCTGCCGGCGGTCTGAATAATGGTGGCGTCAATGACGGCGGCGGATGCTTTCTCTATTTTTAGGTTTTTTTCGGTCAGTTGGCAGTTAATCAATTTTAGCAATTCGGACAGGGTGTCGTCTTGCGCCAGCCAGTTGCGGTAGCGGCATAAGGTACTGTAATCGGGGATGCTCAGTTCGTCAAAACGGCAAAACAGGTTGAAATCGATGCGGGTGATGAGGCTGTGTTCGAGTTCGGGATCGGAGAGGCTGTGCCATTGGCCGAGTAGGACGGCTTTGAACATGGATAGCAGGGGATAGGCGGGACGGCCGCGGTGGTCTCTAAGGTAACGGGTTCTTTGACGATTCAGGTACTGTTCGATCGGCTGCCAATCAATCACTTGATCCAACTTCAATAGTGGGAAGCGGTCGATGTGTTTGGCAATCATGGCTTGTGCGGTTTGCCGGAAGAAGGTGCTCATGAGAAATCCCCTAAATGTCTTGGTGGGAATTTAGGGGATTTTGGGGGGATTTTGCAAAGGTCTCGTATTGACTGTTTTTTACTAATTAAAAAAACTACTTATTATTCTTTCTACTTCTGATTGATATTGAAATATTTCATCTTGAGTGTTTAATCTCTTATCTCTCATTGAGGGGTAATAAGAAATACCAAGGCCATTAAAACAGAACCCCACAATATAATTATAGATCCCATTATCCTCATGAACTTGATTAATAATCAATTGATTATATCCAAATTTTAAGTAATCAATTTGATGAACTCTAGGAATTTCAGGATTTCTTCTTTCCCATGCTTCATATTCAATATTACTAGAGTAAATTTTTTTATATCCAAATGAATTCAAATTATTTTTATAATTTTCAATATTAATTTTGCATTTATCTTGGATTAGAATTACATTGCTCATCAAACCGGCAGGCCAAGACTTTTGAAAATGTTTTTTAGTTTTTTGATTATAGGGCAGTAAATGTATATTTCCCGTACTCCAGTCTGCATATACATTTATTTCCATTGAATCACCTTGATAAACCTTGTGCTCATTAGAAGGCCATAATGTACCATTTTTCATGCTAAGATTAGATAAATATCCATATGGAATATTTAATTGTTTTTTATTAATTTCAAACTTAATTACTCTTTCAAATCCTGTAATGGGTTCCTTATCATCATAATCTGACGCATTGAGCTCCTTTTCGCTATTAAAACTTTTTTGTTGTAGAAAAAGTAAAAAAATAAATGCCGTAATTGCGAGCAATACATTTTTCATTAATTTTCTCTTAAACTTTTATTTGGAATTTGGTAAATGTTACCAGCTAGTTATTTCTGCTTTTATTGGGAAACATCACCATTATTCTATTTGAATCTAAATTTGGGTAATTCTATTTCCACCAAACCAACACGTCAACGCAAACGAATCTTAATCCAACCATCTAGAACATTTACACAACAGGCAGCCTGAAAACCGGTTTTTCAGGCTGCCTTTGCCGTTTTCCTAACCGTTTTGCAAACGGTAGAGATAGCGGTAATAGCCGTCTTCCCGCGCCAATAGTTCTTCATGCGTTCCGGCTTCCACGATTTGCCCTTTGTCCATGGCGATGATGCGGTGCGCCATGCGTACGGTGGACAGGCGGTGGGCGATGATGAGTACGGTGCGGTTGCGGCAGATGGCCTGCATGTTTTGCATAATGGCGCGTTCGGATTCGTAGTCGAGCGCGCTGGTGGCTTCGTCGAAAATCAGGATGCGCGGGTCGCTGATCAGGGCGCGGGCGATGGCGATGCGCTGGCGTTGGCCGCCGGACAGGCCGGCGCCCTGTTCGCCGACTTCGGTGTCGTAGCCTTCGGCAAGTTCCATAATAAAGTCGTGGGCGCCGGCGAGCTTGGCAGCCCCCGTAGGTCGGATTCTTGAATCCGACTGCCGGCCGCAGGGGCGGCATGCGGGTGGGTAGCAGCAATGTCGGATACAAGTATCCGACCTGCAGCAAGGCGCTGAACCGCACACTAAAAGCAGCCTGAAAACCGATTTTTGGCTTTCAGGCTGCTTTTTTTGCCCTTGTCCGCTTTTCAGGCTGCTTTGCCGGCCAGCTCGTGGGCGAGGCGCACGGCTTCGAGCAGGCTGCCGCTGCGGGCGCGGCCGCTGCCGGCCAGATCGAGGGCGGTGCCGTGATCGACGGAGGTGCGGATAAAGGGCAGGCCGAGGGTGATGTTGACGCCTTCGCCGAAGGAGGCGTATTTCAATACCGGTAGCCCCTGGTCGTGGTAGGCGGCGAGCACGGCGTCGGCGTCTTTGAGCATAAAGGGTTGGAACAGGGTGTCGGCAGGGTAGGGGCCGCGGATGTCGATGCCTTCGCTTTGCAGTTGGTGCAGCGCTGGGATCATCACGTCGATTTCTTCGCGGCCGAGATGGCCGCCTTCGCCGGCGTGGGGGTTCAGCCCGGCCAGCAGGATGCGCGGCTGCGCAATGGCGAATTTGTGCCGCAGATCATGGTGCAGGATGCGGGCGGTTTCGAGCACGGTGTCGCGGGTGATGGCGGCGGGCACGTCTTTGAGCGGCAGGTGGGTGGTGAGCAGCGCCACGCGCAGGCCACCGCCGGCGAGCATCATCACCACGCGTTTTGCGCCGGCTTTGGCGGCCAGATATTCGGTGTGGCCTTGAAACAGGCAGCCTGAAAGGTGCGCGTCGTTAATCACGCCTTTGTGCAGCGGCGCGGTAACCATGGCGGCAAAGCGGCCGGCGGCGATGCCAGCGTGGGCGGTGTCGAGCAATTCGAGCACATAGGAGGCGTTGGCGGGGTCGGCTTCTCCGGCGCGGCAGGGCGCGCGCAGCGGAATGTGCAGCACTTCGAGCGTGCCGCTTTCGGGCGGGTGTTCGGGGTGGTAGTCGGCGATGGCGACGTTTTTGCCGAGCTGCTCGGCGCGTTGGCGCAGCAGGCCGATATCGCCGAGCACCACGGTGCGGCGGGGCAGGGCGGCAGCGGCCAGATCGAGGCAGATGTCGGGGCCGATGCCGGCGGGTTCGCCGCTGGTAACGGCAAGCGGTAGGGGGTTCATGGCGGGGCGGGAAACACAAAAAAAGGGTGGCGATGATACTGGCGCGGCACGGCGGCGGGCAAGGGCTTTGCCGGCAGTGGCGGCACAGGCAGCCTGAAACGGTTTGGCGGCGGCAAAAAAGCGGTTTTGACGAAATCCGTTATAATTGCCGCCGGATGCTGCCGTTTTTGCCGCTTTCAGACAGCCTGAAAGCGGCAAAAACGGCAGCCTGAAAAAAACCAAAACCGAAAGAGAGTCCGTTATGAACCGTACCCGCCGCCGTCTGCTGCTGTCGGCCGTATCTGCCGCCGCCGTTTTGTCTTTGAGCGCCTGCCCAAGCACTTCGGCGCCGCCGCAAACTTCGAAAAACACGCCGCCTTCGTCGAAAACCAAGCCCAAAGCGGTAATCGGGCTGGCGCTGGGCGGCGGCGCGTCTAAAGGGTTTGCCCATATCGGCGTGATCAAAGTGCTGAGAGCAAACGGCATTCCGGTGCAGGTGGTAACCGGCACCAGCGCCGGCTCGATCGTCGGCAGCATGTACGCCAGCGGCATGTCGCCCGACCGCATGGAATTGGAAGCGGAGATTCTTGGCAAAACCGAGCTGGTGGATCTCACCTTATCCACCAGCGGCTTTATCAAGGGCGAGAAGCTGCAAAACTGGATCAACCGCAAGGTCGGCAACCGCCCGATCCAGCAGTTCCCGCTGAAATTCGCCGCGGTGGCCACCGATTTTTCCACCGGCAAGGCGGTAGCCTTCAACCACGGCAATGCCGGCCAGGCGGTGCGCGCTTCGGCGGCGATTCCCAATGTGTTCCAGCCGGTGCTGATCGGCGGGCGCAAATATGTTGACGGCGGTCTGGCGCAGCCGGTGCCGGTGAGCGCCGCCCGCAGCCAGGGGGCGAATTTCGTGATTGCCGTCGATATTTCCGCCAAGCCCACCCAGGCGGTGAGCAAGGACTTTCTGTCTTATCTCGATCAGACGCTCAATATTATGAGCATCTCCGCGCTCAACAACGAGCTTTCCAAAGCCGATGTGGTGATCAAACCGCAGGTGCAGGATATGGGCTCGGTGGGCGGTTTCGACCGCAAGGCCGAAGCCATCCGCCAGGGCGAAGCCGCCGCCCGCGCCGCGTTGCCGAAAATCAAAGCCGCATTGGCGCGCTACCAGTATTAAACCGCACGGCGGCGGCTTTCAGGCAGCCTGAAAGCCGCCGCAGGAAAACCCCATGAGCCATACCGTCCACCTGTCTTTTGAAGACATCGACAACACCGTTTTGCAGCGCCTGTGCGGCGCGTTTGACGGCAACCTTGCCGCGCTGGCCAAAGCGCTGGACATCGACATCAGCCGCCGCTTCGCCGACTTCACTTTCACCGGCGGCAACGCCCACGCCGGCCGCCGCGCCCTGCTCGCGCTGGCCGAAGCCGCCGAACACGGCGATTTGGACGACGGCACCATCAGCCTGGCCGCCGTCGAAGCCAAAACCGCCGATGCCGCCTTCGAGCCGCAAAACGACGGCAGCCACCAGTATTTCTTCCGCATCCGGCGCGGCAAACTCGGCGGCCGCACCCCGCGCCAAAACGGCTATATCCGCGCGCTGCTGAACCACGATGTTGTGTTCGGGCTCGGCCCCGCCGGCACCGGCAAAACCTACCTAGCCGTCGCCGCCGCCGTCGATGCCATGGAAAAACACCAGATCGAGCGCATCGTGCTGGTGCGCCCCGCCGTCGAAGCCGGCGAAAAACTCGGCTTTCTGCCCGGCGATCTGGCGCAGAAAGTCGATCCCTATCTGCGCCCGCTCTACGACGCGCTTTACGATCTGATGGGTTTTGACCGCGTAAGCAAACTCTTGGAAAAACAGCTGATTGAAATCGCCCCGCTCGCCTATATGCGCGGCCGCACGCTCAACGGCGCCTATGTGATTCTCGACGAAGCGCAAAACACCACGCCCGAGCAGATGAAGATGTTTCTGACCCGCATCGGCTTCGGCGCCAAAGCCGTGATTACCGGCGATTTGAGCCAGATCGACCTGCCGCGCAACATCAAATCCGGCCTGCGCGACGCCAAAGAAAAACTCGCCGGCATCGAAGGCATCTACTTTCATACCTTTACCAGCGAAGACGTCGTCCGCCATCCGCTGGTGCAGAAAATCGTCGATGCCTACGATGCGGCGGAAGAAGCCGCAGACGGCAAAAACGGCTGAATCCGCCTTTCAGGCTGCCTTGATCGTTCAGGCAGCCTGAAACTTTTGCCCGTGCCGGATAGCAGGGCGATCGGCAAAACAAATATTTTTGCTGAAAGTTTTTGGCGCAGGTCAAACAGTGGCCACGGCCGGTTTGGGCTTTCAGGCTGCATCGGTTACAATCGGCAGCGATTTTTTCCACTCTCAAAGCAAGGCAGGAATTATGGACAGCGACATCATCATCGTTGGCGGCGGCCCCGCCGGTTTGGCATTCGCCCGCCAGTTTAAAGACAGCGGCCTGCGCATCACCGTTATCGAAAAAGCGCCCGAAGAGAGCCTGCAGAATCCCGCTTACGACGGCCGAGAAATCGCGCTCACCCACCGTTCGCGCGAAATCATGCAGCGGCTGGGCATGTGGCAGCGCATCCCCGAAAACGAAATCTACCGCCTGCGCGATGCCAAAGTGTTCAACGGCAAGTCCGACTACACCCTACATTTTGCCGAGCCAAAACACGCCCGCGGCGGCCCCACCGACCGCTTGGGCAATCTGATTTCCAACCACAACATCCGCCGCGCCGCCTACGAAGAAGCGGTGTCGCTGCCCAATGTTAGCCTGCGCTGCGGCGTCGGCGTCAAAAGCGTGCGCACCGACCGCGAAGCCGCCACGGTGGAACTAGAAAACGGCGAAACCCTGCACGCGCGCCTGCTGGTTGCCGCCGACAGCCGCCTGTCGCAAACCCGCCGCCAGCTCGGTATTTCCGCCGATATGCACGATTTCGGCCGCACCGTGATCGTGTTCCGCACCAAACACACCGTTTCCAACGAACACACCGCCTGCGAATGCTTCTTTTACGGCCGCACGCTGGCGCTGCTGCCCTTGGAAGAGCACATGACCAACTGCGTGGTAACCATCCAAAACACCCGCGCGTCCGAACTTTTGGATCTGACGCCCGAAGAGCTGGCCAAAGAAGCGCAGAAAATGCTCGGCGGCCGCCTGGGCGATATGGAGCCGGCCGGCACCGTCCACAGCTATCCGCTGATGGGCGTGCATGCCAGCAAGTTTTACGCCACCCGCGCCGCGCTGATCGGCGATGCCGCCGTCGGCATGCATCCGGTTACCGCCCACGGCTACAATCTCGGCCTGGAAAGCACCGACATTCTCGCCAAGCTGATTCTGAAAGCCGAGAAAAAAGGCCGCGACATCGGCTCGCACAAGTTGCTGGAAAAATACAATATCGAACACCAGCTCCACACCCGCCCGCTGTATCACGGCACCAATGCGATGGTGAACTTCTTTACCACCGAAACCCGTCCGGTCAAAGCCCTGCGCGGCGCCGTACTGCGCATCAGCAACAATCTGCCGCCGCTGAAAAAACTGATCAGCCGCCAGCTTACCGGTTGATTTTGTTCTATCGGCAAAAAAGCAGCCTGAAAACCAAACATGGTTTTCAGGCTGCTTTTTTGGTTTGAAGACCGGTTTTCCCGCAACAGGCAGCCTGAAAAGCAGCGTTGGGCAAAGATTTTTTCTGTTTTCAGGCTGCCTGCCGCAGGGGGCGTAGCGTGTACCGTTTGCCGCGTTCCGTTGTCCAAGCAGGCAGCCTGAAAACAATCAGTCCCGCTTTCAGGCTGCCTTTTTCCCCGCATCCGCTTACAATCGCCATTCCATCATTTGCCGCAAGGAGTGCCGTTATGACCCCCCATCCCGCCCTGTTCAAAACCCAAGCCTATATCGGCGGCCGCTGGCTGGATGCCGGCAATGGCACCGTGCTGGCGGTGGACAATCCCGCCACCGGCGAAACCGTCGGCAGCGTGCCGGATATGGGCGCGGCGGAGGCCGAGCGCGCCGTTCAGGCTGCCTATGCCGCGCTGCCAAACTGGCGCGCCAAAAGCGCCGGCGAGCGTGCCGCGTTGCTGCGCCGCTGGTTTGAGCTGATGCTGGTAAACAAACGCGCGCTGGCCGAAATCCTGACTTTGGAGCAGGGCAAGCCGCTGGCCGAGGCCGAGGGCGAGATTGCCTACGGCGCGTCGTATGTCGAGTGGTATGCCGAAGAGGCCAAGCGGGTGTACGGCGACACCATCCCCGCGCCCGCGGCCGACCGCCGCGTGCTGGTGCTCAAACAGCCCGTCGGCGTGTGCGCCGCCATCACGCCGTGGAATTTTCCCAATGCGATGATCGCCCGCAAAGCCGCGCCCGCGCTGGCCGCCGGCTGCACCTTTGTCGTGCGCCCCGCATCGCAAACGCCGTTTTCCGCGCTGGCGCTGGCGGTGCTGGCCGAACAGGCGGGCATTCCGGCGGGCGTGTTCAATGTGATTACCGGCGCCGCCCGCCCCATCGGCAAAGTGCTGACCGAACACCCGCTGGTGCGCAAATTCAGCTTCACCGGTTCCACCGAAACCGGCCGCGAGCTGATGCGCCAATGCGCCGGCAGCATCAAAAAAGTGTCGCTCGAGCTTGGCGGCAACGCGCCCTTTATCGTGTTTGACGACGCCGATGTGGCTGCCGCCGTGGCCGGTGCCGTTGCCGCCAAATTCCGCAACGCCGGCCAAACCTGCGTGTGCGCCAACCGCATCTATCTGCAGCGCGGCGTGTACGACGCCTTTGCCGCCAAGTTCGCCGCCGCCGCAGGCAGCCTGAAAACCGGCAGCGGCTTCGATGCCGCCAGCGATTTGGGCCCCTTAATCGACGACAAAGCCGCCGCACACACCCGCGAGCTGCTGGCCGACGCGCTGGAAAACGGCGGCCGCGTGCTGTGCGGCGGCAGCGGGGCAGGGCGCTTTTTCGACGCCACCGTTATCGGCGGCGCCAACGGAACAATGCGCGTGGCCCGCGAAGAAATCTTCGCCCCGCTCGCCCCGCTGTTCGTTTTCGACAGCGAAGAAGAAGCCGTCGCCCTGGCCAACGACACCGAATATGGTCTCGCCGCCTATTTCTACAGCCAAAACCTTGCCCGCTGCGTGCGCGTGGCCGAAGCGCTGGAATACGGCATGGTGGGCGTGAACACCGGCATCATCTCCAACGCCGCCGCCCCGTTCGGCGGGGTCAAGCAGTCCGGATTGGGGCGCGAAGGCTCGAAATACGGGCTGGACGAGTATCTGGAAACCAAATATGTGGCGCTGGGCGGGATTTGATTGAAGGCAGCCTGAAAGCCTGGGTTCAGGCTGTTTGTTTGCAAACGCCGCAAACACAAAACAAAAAAGGCAGCCTGAAAGTTTCAGGCTGCCTTTGACGGCATTAAACCGATGGCGGTTTAGAAGGTGTATTGGACACCGGCACCAACGTAGTGGTTGCCTTTCCAAGTGAACTTCTCACCGTTTTCTTCACGCTCTTTTTTGCGGAAGTAGTAGTCGTAGTCGGCACGCAGACCGAGGTTTTCGGTGAATTTGTACAGGCCGCCGATACCCAAAGTCGGACGGGCTTTGGTTTTGAAGCTGTAAGAGTCGCCGTCGGTATCTTTGAGCTTGTGTTTGACACCGGCCACACCGGCTTTACCGAACAGGCGGAATTTTTCACCGATATCGCCACCAACGGTTACACGGCCGCCGTAAGTGTGGTTTTGCACTTTGTTTTTGCCGCCGGCACCGTCGTCAAAACGGTGCTTGTCGCCGCCTTGGTAGTAAAGCTCGGCGCCCAGCAGGTTGTTGAACTGGACACCGGCACCGATTTGGCCGGCCGCGCGGGTGTTGCTTTCGCTTTCGGTGTAACCCGGCTCTTCGTATTTGTAGCCGTCCTGCAGCGCGCCCAGAGTGCCGAACACATAGGGACGGATGCCGCTGGAAGCCTTAGGCTCGGGAGCGGGTTCGGGTGCCGGCTCGACTACCGGCTGCGGCTCGGGCGCCACTACCGGCTCGGGCTGGCGTTGTTCCATCGGGGCGACGGGGCGCGGTGCGTTGTCAGAGAAACGGTTGTCGCATTGCTGCATGCTCACGCGAACGGCACGGCCGCTGGCGTCGGAGTACACGTTTACCGGCATATCGGGGCTGTAGGGTACGTATTTGCCCTGCAGCGCGCGGGCTACGCCGTCGCGGCCGAATTTGTGGCCCACGCCCATGTCGCAGGCGCCCAGCGCGTATTGCGGGCCGAGGTCGCGGATGGTGGCAACGGCTACTTTGCGTTCGCCTTTGCGCAGCAGCGGTTTTTTATGGGTGGCAGACTGGTAAAAGCGGGCGGTGCCGTTGTGGACGGCGGCGTCGCATTCCTCAGCGGTGTCGTAACCCACGTTGCCGTGTGCGTCGGAAACCATGCCGGCTTGGGCGCCGGCGGCCATCAGAGCCAGGGCGGAAGCGGTGATTGCAGGTAAGAATTTCAAACGTTTCATAATCGTTTTCCTATAAAAATGGGAAGCTCCTCAACACAAATCCCGAGGCGGACAAATGCTTCGGGCGTATCGGGATAAAGTGATTCTACTATGCGCCGGCCTTTTCCGTATAGGAAATTTCAATATTTTCCGATAAATTCGGCGACAAAGCGGCAATTTTATGGCAAGTTCCGGCTTTCAGGCTGCTTTGCCGTTTCATTGTTTTGCCGGCAGTCTGAAAATATCTGTCTCTTTTATCCAGCAGCACCGGCGGGTTTTCAGGCTGCCTGAAAGCGAAAGCCGGCGCCGTTTTGCCAACTGTTTGCGATTATGTCTTATACCATTGAAGCTGTTGCCACCATCCGTTCCCCCTATACCCAGAAATTCGGCATTCCGCGCCAGCCGCATCTGGTGCCGGCCGCGCGCTGCCGCATCGAATTTGCGCCGCAGTTTGGCGCCGACAGCGTGCGTGGGTTGGAAGGTTTCGGCTATATCTGGGTGCAGTTTGTCTTTCACGACGCGCTGGCCGAAGGCTGGGCGCAGATGGTGCGGCCGCCGCGTTTGGGCGGGCGCAAAAAGGTAGGTGTTTTCGCCAGCCGCAGCCCGCACCGGCCGAACCATTTGGGTTTGTCGCTGCTGAAACTCGAAGCTGTGGGGCAGGAAAACGGGCGGGTGTTTCTCGAATGCAGCGGCGCCGATTTGCTTGACGGCACGCCAGTGGTCGATGTCAAACCCTATATTCCTTTTGTTGAAGCCCGCCCCGATGCCGCCGCCGGCTTTGCTGCCGAAGCCCCGCCGCAGCTGCGGGTCGAATGGCAGCCTGAAAGCGGTGCTGACAGATTAGACGAGGCTTTCAGGCTGCTTGTCGAGCAAAGCATCGCCCAAGACCCGCGCCCGGCCTATCAGGATATTCCGGATCGCGAGTATGCGATGGCCGTAGGCGGGGCGGATGTACGGTTTTTTATCGAGAAGGGCTGTGCGCGGATTATTGCCGTTTCAGGCAGCCTGAAAGATGCGAATGGCAGCAAGTGAAAACGTTTCTGATTGGCTTTAAACATACGCTTGATTTCACAAATAGAACTTGTTGCAAAACGGAAACAGAGCGTAAACGGCGTATGCAAAAAAAAGTAAAAAAATTCATGCGCCGCGGCAGCAGAGGGGCATAAAATCCTTGCCTGCCGCCACCGCCCTCTATACAATGCGCCGCTTATCGCTTGGAGAGGTGGATGAGTGGTTGAAGTCGCACGCCTGGAAAGCGTGTATACGTGAATAGCGTATCGAGGGTTCGAATCCCTTCCTCTCCGCCAAGATTTAAAGAAATCCCGTATCAATCAGGGTGGTTTTGATTGGTGTGGGATTTTTTGTGTGTAACGGCTGTTGGGAAAGCGGCAGCCTGAAAAAAACGGTGTGTTTTGTGCCTTTTGCTTAATTTTGCCGTTTCGGCTCAAATTTGAAAGCAAAATCGGGCTAAATCCGGCTAGGGTGCAATCTCATGCCATTTACAATAGTTTACAAAAAAATCTGTCTCTTTTTAAGACGGTTTAATTAAGGGCGGCATTTTGTTAAATTGACCGCTATTTGTTTTACATCAAAGCGGCGAAACGGTTTTCAGGCTGCCTGAAAACCGTTTCGCTAGGTTTAAATTTTGTTGTACCCCTTTGTTTTTTACACTTTTAGGAAGAAAGCTATGAATAAGGTTTATAAAGTTGTTTGGAGCGATGCCGCCAATGCATGGGTGGCCGTATCCGAAATCAGTACCGCCCATGGTAAATCCAAATCAAGCAAAACCATTGCTGTAGCGGTGGCTGCTGTGGGTATGATGCTCTCGTCTGCTGCTTATGCAGGTCCTGGTATCTATATTAACGATGGTACTGATCCTTCCTGTATGGCAATTTCGGATAGTACGAATTGGGGTGGCATGTATACCATCTATCATGGAGAAAAAATCCAGTATGTTAACGGTGGTTATGTGCCGGCTGGTGCTAATCCTACATTGGATTATTTCAATGTTAAACAACGTGCTTTTAATCCATGTTCATCTACCAGTATAGCAATAGAACATCATAATACGCAGACCAACCGTACTTTGTTTTATGGAAAGGACGGTGCTGCGACTGATGCCGATAATGGTGCAAAGAATTTGTCGCTTGGCGGCCGTTTGGATGTAAATAGCGGCATCATTGGTGTGGGTGACTTAGGCACTAATGGTGTGGGTGCAACTTATAGCATTCGTCTAGGTAAGGGCTCAATGTTGTCGGATGAAAATAAAAATCCAACAGCAATCTCTATCGGGGTGGGCGATGATTATAATCGGTCAGGTGCTAAAGGTGCTGGTTCTATTGCTATCGGCTATAACGCATTGGCAGAGGGTGCTAACTCGTCTATTGCCATGGGTAATGGTGCAACAGCAGGACATAATCTCTCTGTTGCGATTGGTACTCTTTCAAGCACAGCAAAAGGGAAGGCGGGGACTGTTGCGCTCGGTTATGCTGCTAAAGGATTAGATGAAAATGCAACTGCGATCGGCTATCAGGCAGAGGCTGCTAAGGGTGGTTCTGTTTTAGGACAAGGATCCAAAGCTACTGCTGAAGATACGGTAGCTTTAGGTCGTAGTTCCAATGCTAGCTTGCAGAATGCTGTAGCTTTGGGCTCCGGCAGTACAACCGGCACTAATGCGTCCGGTGTCACCAGTGCGACTGTTGGCAGCATCACTTATGGCGGAGGGGCTAATTCATTTGCTGGATCTAGCAATGTAGATGCTGGTGATCAAGTGTCAATTGGCAGTGCCGGTAATGAGCGCCAAATCAAACATGTTGCCCCTGGCGAAATCGATGCTTCTAGTACTGATGCCATCAATGGTAGCCAGCTCTACCATGTTGCCAGCGGGTTGCAGACACAAATTGCCAATATTTCTACTGGTAGCGGCTCGCATTTTTATCATGTAAACGGTAAAACTACCGACAACAACTACAACAACGACGGCGCAACCGGCGATCAGGCGATGGCTGCTGGCATTAATGCCAAGGCAGAGGGTGATAAATCCATTGCGATTGGCAACGCAGAAGTTGCCCAACAGTCTACAGGTCTTTCCAAATCGGAAGGCGCTGTAGCGATTGGCGATACTTCTTATGCGGCAGGTGGTCACTCCATAGCCTTGGGTAAAGGCCGTGCAGAAGAAGAAAATGCCGTTGCTATTGGCTTGAATGCCCGCGCTAGCCAAATAAATACAACAGCAATGGGGGCTAATGCGGTTGCTTCTAAAGCACATGGTATCGCTATTGGTAGCAGTGCAAACAGCAATGAGCAGAATGCAATTGCCATCGGTCGTGATACTTCTGCAACCGTTATCGGTGCGGTAGCACTTGGTTCGGGTTCGCAGGCAACCCGCAACGCAATCAGCGAAACGGCTGTTCAAGCAACTCAAAATGCAACGGTTGCCAATAACCAGGTTTATGCTTTGGATAATACCAGCCAGACCGACCGCAACAATATCCAAGCTACCGTAAAAGGCACTGCCGGCGCGGTATCTGTGGGTACTCAGAACGCTACCCGCCAGATTATCAACGTGGCCGCCGGTACGGAAGATTCTGATGCGGTAAACGTCGCACAGCTGAAATCGGTTGCTAATTTGGTGAAAGACGGTACGCCTACTAAAGTTTCGCCAGCTGCCGGCAGCAAAATCACCGTAAACAATAAAGGTACTGCAACTGCACCTGATTACGAGCTGGATTTGAATGACGATGCCAAAGGCAGCCTGAAAAAAGCCGATACCGCCATGCAAAAATTCAAAGTGGCTTCTGTGCCGACCAAAGGTGGTACTGCAGGCGCAGGTGAAGAGGTGGCAGACGGTGATACTCTGACTTTTGAAGCTGGCGACAACGTTACCATCAACCAAAGCGGCAAAAAAATCACCATCAATGCCAATCCCGCCGCAGGTGCGGTCAGCAAAGTGGAAGCCGCTACAGGCAGCCCGATTACTGTGAGTGGCGACGGATCCGCTGCCACCCCTTATCAGGTGGGAGTCAATACCGTTGCTTTGGGTAGTGGTGCCAAAGGCGTGATTGCTACCCCTGATGCTGCCGATGCAGGCAAGCTGGTTACTGCCGGTGAAATTGCCAAAGCCATCAATAACTCCGGCTTTGTCGTTACCTCCGGCCAAACAGGTTCCGGGCAAGTAAGCGGCACAAGCGAAGAAGTGGTTAATCCCGGCGAAACTGTTAAATTTACTGCCGGTAACGGCATCAAGATTGACCAAAACAACGGTGAATTTACTATCAGCAGCACCGGCGGCACAGGTGGTGCGTCTGCTCCGACCTTCTCTGACGGCCAAGGTACGGTTGCCAAAGTTACCAATAACGGTGGTGTAACCAATGTTACATTCGATACCCCGTTGAGTTATGTTGATAACGCAGGCGCGAGCACCAATGCTCCCAGCAATAAGGTTAATCTGATTGGTGCAACTGCTGGCAGCCCGGTTGTGTTGGGTAATGTGGCAAATGGCGTAGCAGATAACGATGCGGTCAATGTGTCGCAACTGAAAGCCAACGGCTTTAATGTGGCCGTTGCCCATACAGGCACTGGTGCGTCCAGCGATAGCACGCCTGCCGGCGCAACCGGTGCTGCCGATAAGAAAATTGTGGGTGATGAAACGCTGACATTTGAAGCCGGCAACGGCATTAACGTGTCGCAAAACGGCGGCAAAATCACCATTACCAACATCGGCAGCGGTGCAGGTGGCAGCGGTAACACGCATTATTACAGCGTTCAATCTGCTCAAACGGCCGCAGGCAGCAACTACAACAACGATGGCGCGACTGGCAACAACTCAATGGCAATGGGTCCATTTGCTAAGGCAAATGCACGCAACGATATTGCTGTCGGTCATCAAGCAGGTGCTTTGAGTGGTTCAGGTCCTGCTGGTGGCGCAAGTGGCGAACGTGTGATGATTGGTGCGAATGCAACAGTTGGTTCTAACCAAGCCATTAGCGTGAATGCAGGCGGCTCTTTGGGCAGGGTTAATTTGGCAGTGAAATCCGTTGGACAATCGGTTGCGATTGGTGGTGGGACTGGTGCGCAGCCTGAACACCGCACCTATGCTTATGGCGACCAATCTTTGGCATTGGGTAGCGATACGCTGGCGTATGGTGATAGCTCTGTGGCGATTGGTGGCGATGATTTGGACAGCGCAGGTAGCCAACAAACCAGCTATACCGACCCGACCAATGGCAATCAAGTCAATGGCACAGTACGTCAAGCCTATCAAGCCTTAACAGGCGACACAATGCAAAATGGCGTGTACATCAAAACCGCTTCTAAACAAGCGGGTGTGTCTGTTGGTGTGCAAGCCCAGTCTGGCGATTTGGGCGTGGCATTGGGTGCTAAATCTACCGCATCAGGCACAGCCAACACTGCAATCGGCACAGGCGCATCAGCCAATAAAGACAATGCCATTGCTTTGGGCGCAGGCAGTAAAACCAATACCAACGCCACCCAAGTTACTTCCGCCACGGTTGGTGGTTTAACTTATGGCAACTTCGCGGGTAATAGTTCCGTAGCTGTGGGCGACCAAGTATCGGTTGGTAATACAGGCTTTGAACGTCAAATCAAACACGTTGCACCAGGGGAAATTTCTGCCGCGAGCACCGATGCCATTAACGGCAGCCAACTGTACGCCACCCAAAAAACATTGGGTAATGTTGGTAACACGGTTAAAACTATCTTGGGTGGCAATGCTGCAATAGACGCTGACGGCAATATTACGATGAGCAATATTGGTGGCACAGGTCAAAACACCATTCACGATGCGATTCAGGCTGCCAAAACCAAAGTTCAGGCTGCCGATAACAGCCCCGTAACCGTAACGGGCACAGGTTCCAGCACCGACCCATACAAAGTAGGTGTGAACACCGTTACCCTGACTGCACCCGCCACAGGTACAGATGCAGGTAAAGTAACCGTTCCTACTGGCACAGACGCAGGCAAACTGGTAACCGCAGGCGACATTGCCAATGCCATCAACAGCAGCGGCTTTAAAGCTACTGCGGGTGGCAACACCACAGGCGCAGCGCCTACCGAGCAGCTGATTAAAGCAGGCGACACCCTGACATTGAAAGCAGGCAATGGTTTGACCGTAGAACAAAGCGGCAGCACATTCACTTACGCTTTGAATGCACAGCAAATCACTCAAAATGCGCAAACGCCTGTGGTGTACACCCAAGCCGATGGCAGCAAAGTGTACAAACACACCGACGGCAACTTCTACACCCAGCCGAACGGCGCAGGTACCCAAGTTGGCACAGGTGATGTTATTGCCTCCATGAACGGCGGCGACAACAGCACCACCAATCCGACCACCTTGGCGAACGTGAAGAGCAATCTGGCCGATGCCGCATCTGCGCTGAGCAACCCCACCAACAACAGCCGCGCCGATTTGGCAGGCAAAGGCAATAACGCCGCCACTGTAAACGACGTACTGAACGCCGGCTTCACCGTTCAAGGCAACGGCACCGCTTCGGATTTCGTTACCCACGGCGACACCGTCAACTTTGTTAACGGCCAAGGTACTGTAGCCAACGTCAAAACCACCAACGGCGTAACCGAAGTGAAATTCGACACCCCGTTGAGCTATGCCGATGCCGCAGGCAACAACACCGGTACGCCCAGCAATGCGGTGAATCTGGTTGGCGATACCGCCGGCTCTCCCGTTACTTTGGGTAATGTTGCCGCTGGTAAGAAAGACACCGATGCAGTTAACGTCAAACAGCTCAAAGACTCGCAGACCAAAGTTGTTGCAGGCACCAATATCGCTTCTGTTGACCATGATGCTGCCACCAACACCTACACCGTCAATGCCAAAGGCAGCGAGACCAGCGGTGTGGATGACGAGACCGTGGTAACGGCTACTCCCGATGCCACCACCAACGTTACCAGCTACAAAGTCGGTTTGGCAGACAAAGTTAAAGACGACATCAAAAAAGGCGTTGATGCCAAAGATGCAGTAGACAACAAAGGTCTGACCTTTACCGCCGATAACGGCGACACCGGTGTGAAAAAACTGGGCGACAGCGTAGCCATTAAAGGCGACAGAAACATCGTTACCAGCGCCGATGCCAGCGGCATCAACATGCGTCTGGCCGATGTGCTGAATATCGGCCCGAGCACTGGTGGCAACCCCGTTACCATCAACGGCAACACCGGCACCATTGGCGGACTGACCAACAAAACCTGGGATCCGAACAGCATCACCAGCGGCCAGGCAGCGACCGAAGACCAGCTGAAACTGGTAGCTGACCAGGCAGGCCAGAAAGGCAGCTTCACGCTGACAGCCCAAGGAGCCAACGGCTCTACCGTGGGAGACGGTTCCACTGTTGACCTGAACAACACCGACGGTAACATTGTTGTCAGCAAAACTGCCAGCGACAACAACGTTACCTTCAACCTGGCCAAAGACCTGAAGGCAGACAGCCTGACCATCAACAACGGTGGTCCGGTAATCAACGGCAACGGCATCAACATGGGTGACAAGAAAATCACCAATGTGGCTGACGGCGATGTTACTGCCACCAGCAAAGATGCGGTTAACGGCAGCCAGTTGTATGCTGTTCAGCAGGAAGCACAAAAACGCAATACCGTGAAAGCCGGCAATAACGTCACCGTTACCGAGGCTCCCAATGCCAACGGCGGCACCGAATACACCATCAATGCTGAAAAATCAGTGGTAGGCGGTGTGAACGATGAAACCGTGGTAACCGCGACCAACGATCCCACAACCAACACTACTACCTACAATGTTGGTTTGGCAGACAAAGTTAAAGACGACATCAAAAAAGGCGCTGATGCTGCCGATGCCGTTAATAACAAAGGTCTGACCTTCAAGGGTGATAGCGGCGATACCGGTGTGAAAAAACTGGGCGACGAGGTCAGCATTACCGGCGACAGCAACATCACCACCAAAGCCGACGGTAACGGCGTTCAAGTCAGCCTGAACCGCGATGTGGATGTTGACAGCGTGAAAGCCGGCGACAGCACGCTCAATAACGACGGCCTGACCATCAACGGCGGCCCGAGCGTAACCAAGACCGGTATCGATGCGGCTGATAAGAAGGTAACCAACGTTGCTAATGGCGATGTTACCGCCACCAGCAAAGACGCGGTTAACGGCAGTCAGCTGCATCAGCACGGTGACGGTGTGAAAAACATCATTGGCGGCAATACCACCTATGATCCGAATACCGGCAGCTACACCAACAACGATATCGGCGGCACCGGCCAGTCCACCATTGACGATGCCATCCGTCACATCAACAGCACCGCCAATGCCGGCTGGAACCTCCAGACCAACGGCGGCGCTACCGAAAAAGTCGGTTCCGGTGAAACTGTGAACTTCAAAAACGGTAACAACATCAGCATTACCAACACCGGCAAAGAAATCACCATCGCCACCAACCCCGACCTGACGGCCGACAGCCTGACCATCAACAACGGCGGCCCGGTAATCAACGGTAACGGCATCAACATGGGCGATAAGAAAATCACCAATGTTGCCGACGGCGATATTTCCGATACCAGCAAAGACGCGGTGAACGGCAGCCAGTTGCACGCTACCAACCAAAACGTAGCCAACAACACCGCCAACATCGCCAAAGGCTTCAATTTCGGTGACGGCAATACCGCCAACAACTACCAGCTTGGCGACACCATCAGCGTGAAAGGCGACAACAACGTTACCAGCACCACCGTTAACGGCGGCGTACAGCTTGGTCTGAACCAGAATCTGAGCCTGACCAGCGTTACCACCGGCAATACCAAAATGGACAACAACGGCCTGACCATCAACGGCGGCCCGAGCGTAACCACCAATGGTGTTGATGCAGGCGGTAAGAAAATCACCAACGTTGCCGCAGGTGAAGCCGATACCGATGCCGTAAACGTCGGCCAGCTGAACCAGAAACTGGGTGCGATTGCCGGTGCCAACACCGCCCACGTTGCCGCGCTGGAGCAGAAGATCAACAATGTTGAAGACGAAGCCGATGCCGGTACCGCCAGCGCCATGGCTACCGCCGGCCTGCCCCAGGCCTACCTGCCCGGTAAGAGCATGATTGCCGTCGGCGCCAGCAACTACCGCGGTAAAACCGGTTACGCCGTAGGCTTCTCCGCCATTACCGACGGCGGCAACTGGATCATCAAAGGTACCGCCAGCGGCAACAGCAAAGGCCGTTTCGGTGCGTCCATCGGTGCCGGTTACCAGTGGTAAAAACCGTTTTTCAGGCTGCCTTGCCACGGCAGGCAGCCTGAAACCCCGCAATATTTTTTAAGGAACAATTATGATCAAAAAAACCTCCCGTCTTGCCCTAATGATTGCTTCTGCCGCCCTGTTGGCCGCCTGTGCTTCCGGCAGCAAAAGCGAAGACGGCCTCAAATGGCCGCGCCCCTACAGCGTGACCTTCAACAAAAACCGCGGCACTTTCCCCGACTTGGGCAGCCTGAAACAAATCCGCCAAGGCGACACCAAAGACCAGCTCTACTACCTGATCGGCCGTCCGCACTATGACGAAGGCTTCCGCGTGTCCGAATGGAACTACCTGTTCCACTTCAATACCCCCGGCCAGGGCACCGACAACATCACCACCTGCCAGTACAAAGTGAAGTTCGACAAACACCGCCGCGCCCAAAGTTTCCACTGGCGCGCCGTTGATCCCGAAAATGCCGTCTGCCCGCCCGCCCAAGAGCAGCCCGCTCCCGCCATGATGGCGCAGCCGCAGATGCAGATGCAGCGTATCGTGCTTTCTGCCGACGCCCTGTTTGCCTTCGACAAAGGCGATCTGGCCCACATGAACGCCCAAGGCAAAGCCGAACTGGATGATGTAGCCGCCAAACTCGGCCGTCTCGAGCGCCTGGATCAGGTTCGCATCATCGGCCACACCGACTATCTGGGCAGCGACAGCTACAATATGCGCCTGTCGCAGCAGCGCGCCGAAACCGTGCGCAACTACCTGATCAGCCGCGGCGTACCCGCCAACGTGCTGTATGCCTACGGTGCCGGCGAAACCCAGCCGGTTAAGCAGTGCGACAACCGCGGCAACCGCGCCGAACTGATTGCCTGCCTGCAGCCCAACCGCCGCGTTGAGCTGGAAGTAAACGGCATGTCCATCAGCAACAACCGCTGATTTCAGGCTGCTTTGCCAAACTGCACCCCGCCGGCGGGGTGCAGTTTTTCCGCTTTCAGGCAGCCTGAAAAAACAGCCGCCGCAGCCGTAATATTGAAACCTGCTGCCGTCAGACCTATTTGGGCAGACAGCCCAAGGCAGCCTGAAAGCCTTATTTCTTCAAACCATCCGATTGCGCTACAGCAGCTTTGCCATGATTTCGCCAAGACTCCGCACCCCGCTCAATCCGCGCCGGCTGCGCGCCCACCTGCGGCGCGGCGGGCTGGTGGCTTACCCCACCGAATCCTGCTACGGCCTGGGCGCCGCGCCGGACAACCGCCGCGCGCTCAACAAAATCCTGCGCCTGAAAAAACGGCCGCAGGGCAAAGGGCTGATTGTCGCCGCCGACAGCCTGCAGCGCTTGCGTTCCCTGCTGCGTCCCCTGTCCGCTGCCGACAGCCGCGAGCTTGAAAGCGTGTGGCCGGCGGCCAAAACCTTTGTGCTGCCGGCCGCGCGGCGCGTGCTGCTCGAATTGCGCGGCCGCGGCCGCAGCAAGCTGGCGGTGCGTGTGCCCGATCACGCTCTGGTGCGCCGCCTGTGCGCGCTGGCCGGCATGCCGCTGGTTTCGACATCGTGCAACCGCTCCGGCGGCCGCCCCTGCAAGAGCGAACGCGAAGCCCGCCGCCTGTTCGGCCGGCAGGTGTGGGTAATCGGCGGGCGCACCGGCGGCCGGCGCGCGCCGAGCGAAATCATCGATTGGGACAGCCGCCGCCGCCTGCGTTAAAGCGCGCTATCAGAAAAACCGCCCCTTATCGTCTAAGCGCTTGTCCGCATGTTGCCGTGCAAGCCGTTTTGCCTTTTCAGGCAGCCTGAAAGCAGCCTGAAAACCGAACCGGTGCCGATAAACGGGTTTGCCGAGAAGCATCCCGCCGCAGGCAGCCTGAAAGTACCGCGCGCTTCGGCGCTATAATCGCCCCGCCGCATTTTGCCCGCAGGCAGCCTGAAACGGCCTGCCCTTGGGTTTTCAGGCTGCTTTTGCCGGCCGCACAAGGATTTTTTCATGCTCAAACACCATCAGAAGGCGCAGCAGAGTGTGCGCGCCGGCACGCTGTATATCGTCGCCACGCCCATCGGCAATCTGGCCGACATCACCCTGCGCGCGCTGGCGGTGCTCGCCGCCGCCGACTGGGTGTGCGCCGAAGACACCCGCGTTTCCGCCCAGCTTTTGAGCGCCTACGGCATACAGGCCAAACTCGTCAGCCTGCGCGAGCACAACGAGCGGCAGATGGCCGACAAAGTCATCGCTGCGCTGGCCGAAGGCAAAACCGTCGCCCAGATTTCCGATGCCGGCACACCGGCGGTGTGCGACCCCGGAGCCAAACTGGTGTCGCAGGTGCGCGAAGCCGGCTTTCCGGTGGTGCCGGTGCCCGGCGCATCGGCGGTGATGGCGGTGCTCAGCGCTGCGGGCGTGGAAGCGCCGGATTTTTATTTCCATGGTTTTCTGCCGCCCAAATCCGCCGCCCGCCGCAAGCTATTTGAAGGCTGGCAGCGCCAAACCTGCGCGGTGCTGGCCTTTGAAACCCCGCACCGCATCGCCGACACGCTGGCGGATATGGCCGCACTGTTTCCCCAGCGCCGCCTGCTGCTGGCGCGCGAAGTCAGCAAAACTTTTGAAACCTTTTTAAGCGGCAGTGTGGCCGACATCCAAGCCGCGCTCACGGCCGACAGCAACCAGTCGCGCGGCGAAATGGTGCTGGTGCTGTACCCAGCCGCAGTTGAAAAGTACGACACGCTGCCCGAAGAAGCCGCCCGCGTGATGGGCATACTCGCCGCCGCGCTGCCCACCAAGCAGGCGGCCGAGCTGGCAGCGCAGATTAGCGGCGAGAGCAAAAAAGCGCTCTACGACTACGCCCTGTCGCAAAAACGCGGCTGAACTTTTTTCAGGCTGCCTGAAACCGGCGCGGCGCCTGCCGTGCGGAGAAAACCATGACCGAACACATCCGAGACTATCTGCAAACGCAAAACCTGAAACTCGATGCCGACGCCGTGCGCGTGGCCGAGTTGGCCGCCCAAGCCGTGATGGCGCAGGGGCAGGCGCTTATCGAGCACGACGTATTGTGGTACGAGCAGCCCGAAGCGCGGCTGGCCGAGCATATCGAAGAAAACGATCAGCATAGCGGTTTGCTCAAACAGCTCTTTATGGCGCTCGATTCCGCCTACGCCCGCCATCCCGTGCAAAGCGCCGTGCTTTACGGCCTGCTGCCCGACGACAGCGCGCTGGTGCGGCTGGTGCAGCAGGGCCAGCCTATCGAGCAGCGGCTGGCCACCGACGATACCACCGCCGCGCAATACCTTGCCGCCCACAGCAGCCGCACCGGCTGGCTGAATCTGGCCGACGACGTTTCACGCTGGCTGGAAATCGGCGAGCTGTCCGGCGAGCACAACCGCCGCAGCGCCGCCCAGATGAGTCTGCCGGTATACGGTGCCGACGGCCGCGTGTTCGGCGTGCTGCACATTGAGCAGGCCGAAGGCACGTTTGCCGCCGAAGCGCAAACCGAATGGCTCGGCCTGGCGCTGGCCTGTCTCGCCCCGCTACAAACCCTGCTGCCGCGCCCGCAGGCAGACGAAGAAGACCAAGCGCTTTAATTAAGCGCGCCCAAAGCAGCCTGAAAAGCGTTTTCAGGCTGCCTGAAAGATCTTTGCGGACAATAAACACACACCACCCAAGCAAACAGAAAGGCCTTATGGATAACCACATCCGATACCTTACTTCCTGCCGCCTGCCCACCGAATACGGCGTGTTCACCATGCACGGTTTTGAAGACAGCCGCAGCGGCCAGGAACACATCGCCCTGACCATGGGCGACTGGCGCGACGGCGCCCCCGTGCTCTCGCGCATCCACTCCGAATGCCTGACCGGCGACGCGCTGGCATCGCAAAAATGCGACTGCGGCCCCCAGCTTCAGGCTGCCATGCGCGCGGTGCAGGCCGAAGGGCGCGGCGTCATCGTCTATCTGCGCCAAGAAGGCCGCGGCATCGGCCTGATCAACAAAATCCGCGCCTACGCCCTGCAGGATCAGGGCATGGACACCGTTGAAGCCAATCTCGCGCTTGGCCTGCCGGTCGATGCCCGCGATTTTTCCATCGCCAAACACATTTACGATCATCTCGGCGTCGCTTCCGTGCGCCTGCTGACCAACAATCCGGAAAAACTGCAAACCATGCGCGACAGCGGTATCAACATCGCCGAGCGCCTGCCGCTGCTGGTGGGCCGTAACCCCGAAAACCAAAACTATCTCGACACCAAAGCCGGCAAACTCAAACACATGATGGAGCGTTGATATGGCTTTTGCCTTCGCCCTGCTGGCCGCGCTGGTTCACGGCTATATCTTTTATCTCGAGCGGCTGCGCTACGGTTCGCCCACCTTTTGCCGCACCTTCGGCATCGCCCGCGAAGACTTGGCTGCCGCCCGCGCCGCTTTTTACAATCTGGCGGTTTATAACCTGAGCATCGGCGCGCTGGCTTTGACCGGCGCCCTGCTGCACGCGTTTTCGTCCGACGGCGATACCCGGATTTTCGCCGCCGGCATCCAAAGCGCCGTGCTGCTGGTGATGCTGGCCGCCGCCGGCTATCTCGCCGCCAGCGCGCCTAGCAAACGCCGCGCCGCCGCCGTGCAGGGCGTACCCGCCGCACTCTCGCTGCTCGGTTTGATCTGCGGGTAAGCCCGGGCGCGTAAGGCAGCCTGAAAATAAAATCCTTTGGACATCATTTTGTTAATCCGAAACGCACAAAAAAAGCGTTAAGCGCTCTTGCGTGTTTTCGTTAAATTTGGTTTAATGCCGTCTTTCGCTGCCCTGCAGCGGATACGGGTGATTAGCTCAGTTGGTAGAGCGTCTGCCTTACAAGCAGAATGTCGGCGGTTCGACTCCGTCATCACCCACCACCAAACGCGCGGTGGTAGCTCAGTTGGTTAGAGTACCGGCCTGTCACGCCGGGGGTCGCGGGTTCGAGCCCCGTCCGCCGCGCCAGAATTTAAAAAACCGTATCCTGTCGGATGCGGTTTTTTGCTATGCGCCTGCCGCGGCCTTTTTCAGGCTGCCTGCGGCAGGTTCGCCAAGGAAGGATTATGGACGACCGCTGGTTTATCCACCGCCATCTGGCCGCCGAAATGGACGGCCGCCTGCAGATTCTGACCCGCACGCCGCAGCGCATCCTGCTTTGCGGTGCCGACGGCGACCACAGCCGGCGCCTGCTGGCGGCGCGTTATCCGCAGGCCGTGTTCAGCGAATACGATCCGCGCCCCGAGTTTCTCGCCGAAGCCGCCGCCGGCCGCAAAGGCGGCTGGCTCTCGCGCTTGGCAGGCAAAACGGCGCCGGCGCAGCACTGCCAGAGCCTGCGCGATCCGCTGCCGCCGATGCAGGCCGATATGCTGTGGTCGAATCTGGCGCTGGCCACCGAAAGCGACCCGCTGCCGGTATTCGATGCCTGGGCGGGCGGTTTGAAAACCGACGGCCTGCTGTTTTTCAGCCATTTTGGCATCGACAGCCTGCCCGAAGTGCGCGCGCTGCTGGCTGAAAACGGCATCGCCTGCGCCGCGAGCGCGCTGATCGATATGCACGATTTGGGCGATATGCTCGCCGATCACGGCTTTTACGATCCGGTAATGGATTCGGCCAAGCTGGTGCTGGAGTACCAAAGTGCCGAGAGTTTCCGCCGCGATATGGATACGCTCTCGCTGTGGCCGGCATTGCAGCCTGAAAACGAAAGCGCCGCCCGCGAGCTGGCCGCCCAAGCGGTAAAAGACGGTCGCCTGCAGCGGATTACGCTGGAAACGGTGTTCGGCCACGCCGTGAAAAAACTGGTGCTGCCGCAGGGCGAAAACCTGGTGCAGTTTTTCCCCAAAGGCGGCAAAGCCTGAGCCGTTTCAGGCTGCCTGGGGGCAGAATAGTGAAAGGCAGCCTGAAACCCCGTTTTTCGCCTTTCAGGCTGCTTGACCGGCCTTATTGTTTATAATTTCCCGTTTTTACCGCCGCTGCGTTTTCAGGCTGCCTGAAAGCGCGTCGGGCAAAGGATTCGCACATGAAACTGTTGGATTCGATTTTCAGCTGGTTTGAAAACCGCATCGACCCCTATCCCGAACATGTTCCGCCCACGCCCGATGCCGGGCTGTTCCGCTTTATTTGGAGCTGCATCGACGGCGTGCGCGGCTGGATACTGGTGCTGGCGGTGTGTTCCGCCGTTATCGGCATACTCGAAGCCGTGCTGTTCCAATTCGTTGGCGAAGTGGTGGACTGGCTGGGCAAATACAGCCCAGAGACCCTGCTGGCGGAGAAAGGCGCGGCGCTCACCGCCATGGGCTTGCTGCTGGCGTTTTTCATCGTTTGGCGCTTTTTCGCGTCCAACGTGCGCCTGCAAACCCTGCAGGGCGTGTTCCCGATGCGTTTGCGCTGGAATTTCCACCGCCAGATGCTCAACCAGTCGCTCGGTTTTTATCAGGACGAATTTGCCGGCCGCGTGTCCGCCAAAGTGATGCAGACCGCGCTGGCGGTGCGCGAAACGGTAATGACCATCGCCGATATGGTGGTGTATGTGCTGGTGTATTTCCTGACCAGCGGCGTGATTCTCGCCACGCTCGACCGTTGGCTGCTGGCGCCCTTTATCGGCTGGACGGTGCTGTTTTTCCTGCTGATGAAACTCCTGATTCCGCGCCTGGCCAAAACCGCCCAGCGACAGGCCGACGCCCGCAGCATAATGACCGGCCGCATCACCGACGCCTATTCCAATATCGCCACCGTCAAACTCTTTTCCCACGGCGCGCGCGAAGCCCGCTACGCCAAAGAGTCGATGGAAGAATTCATGCAGACCGTTCACGCCCAGATGCGGCTGGCCAGCCTGCTGAGCACCTTGTCTTTCGCCGTAAACGCACTGTTGATTTTCAGCACCACCGCGCTGGGCATCTGGCTGTGGATACGCGGCGAAGTCGGCGTCGGCGCGGTGGCCGTCGCCACCACCATGGCACTGCGCGTAAACGGTTTGTCGCAGTACATCATGTGGGAATCGGCGATGCTGTTTGAAAACATCGGCACGGTAACCGACGGCATGGGCACGCTCTCCAAGCCGCAAACCATTTTGGACAAACCCAAGGCCCGCGCCCTGGAAGTCAAGCACGGCGACATCCGCTTCGAGCATCTCGATTTCTCCTACGAATCCGGCAAGCCCCTGCTCAACGGCTTCAACCTGCACATCAAAGCCGGCGAAAAAGTCGGGCTGATCGGCCGCAGCGGCGCGGGTAAATCCACCATCGTCAACCTGCTGTTGCGCTTTTACGAGCCGCAAAGCGGCGACATTCTGATCGACGGCCAAAACATCAACGACATCACCCAGGAATCGCTGCGCGCGCAAATCGGCCTGGTTACCCAAGACACCAGCCTGCTGCACCGCTCCGTGCGCGACAACATCCTGTACGGCCGCCCCGACGCCGGCGACGAAGAAATGTTTCAGGCTGCCGAGCGCGCCGAAGCCGCCGACTTCATCCCCAATTTGTCCGACGCCAAAGGCCGGCGCGGCTACGATGCCCACGTCGGCGAGCGCGGCGTCAAACTCTCCGGCGGCCAGCGCCAGCGCATCGCCATCGCCCGCGTGATGCTCAAAGACGCGCCGATTCTGCTTTTGGACGAAGCCACCAGCGCGCTCGATTCCGAAGTCGAAGCCGCCATCCAAGAGAGCCTGGACAAAATGATGGACGGCAAAACCGTGATCGCCATCGCCCACCGCCTGTCCACCATCGCCGCTATGGACCGGCTGATCGTGCTCGACAAAGGCCGCATCGTCGAAGAAGGCAAGCACGAAGAGCTGCTGGCCAAAGGCGGGCTCTACGCCAAACTGTGGGCGCACCAGAGCGGCGGCTTCCTGCCGCAGCACGTCGAGCATTAAGCACAGGCAGCCTGAAAAAAGCCAAACGGTTTTTCAGGCTGCCTTTTTCTACGCTTTCAGGCAGCCTGAAAGCAAAAAACGGCACCGCAGGCGCTGTGCGGTGCCGCTGTATTTAAGCCGCGCGGCGGCTGTTTACAGATAGAATTTTTCCAGTACTTTCAGGCTGCCGTCCAAGCGGTAAACCAAAGGCTGGCCGGTGGGGATTTCCAGCTTCATGATTTCGTCGTCGCCGATGCCTTCGATGTGCTTGGCCAGCGCGCGCAGCGAATTGCCGTGCGCCGCCACCAAAACGCGCTTGCCGGCGAGAATGGCGGGGGCGATTTCGTCCTGCCACAGCGGCAGCACCCGCTCCAGCGTGATCTTCAGGTTTTCGCCGTCGGGCACGGTGTCGGCGGCCAGATGGGCGTAGCGGCGGTCTTTGCGTGCGGAAAACTCGTCGTCTTCAGGCAAGAGCGGCGGCAGGGTGTCGTAGCTGCGGCGCCAGATGTGCACCTGGTCGGCGCCGTATTTTTCCGCGGTCTGCTGTTTGTCCAAGCCCTGCAGCGCGCCGTAGTGGCGCTCGTTCAGGCGCCAGCTTTTGGTTTGCGGCACCCACAGCTGGCCGCTTTCTTCCAGCACGATGTTGCAGGTTTTGATGGCGCGGGTCAGCACCGACGTGAACGCCTGGTCGAATTCGTAGCCGGCGGCGGCGAGCTTCTGCCCCGCCGCCTGCGCTTCGGCAACGCCCTGCGCGCTGAGATTGACGTCGCGCCAGCCGGTAAACAGGTTTTTGGCGTTCCATTCGCTTTGGCCGTGGCGGATAAATACAAGTTCCATCATTGTTCCTAGGGTTGGGGGAAAACGCGGCGGTTTATAGCAAAAAACGCCCGCTTTTGCCAGCGCGGCAGGGTTTCAGGCAGCCTGAAAGGAAGGCATGAACACGACAGACACGGTTTCGGGCTGCGGCCGCTGGTTTCTCTACCTGCTCGCCTGCGGCGACGGCTCGCTCTACTGCGGCATCTGCACCGACCCCGCACGGCGGCTGGGCGAACACCGCAGCGGCCGTGGCGCGCGCTACACCCGCAGCCGCGGCGCCGGCGAAATGCGCCTGATCGGCTGCTGCTTCGACCGCTCCGCCGCGCTGCGTGCCGAAGCGCGGGTAAAAAAACTGCCGCGCCAAGCCAAGCTGGCCTTGTGGGCGGCGGCAGAGAGTAGGGCGGTGGCGGCAGCCTGAAAGCCGTTTTCTGTGTTTTTGCATCCGTCCGGCGCTTCGCCGTTAAAAGCAGCCTGAAAACCGGATTGGGGTTTTCAGGCTGCTTTCGGCGTTTTGCCAAGTGGGCATTTTTAGATAAAACCAGGCGGCGATGGCGCCGCTGTCGAAACAGGTTTTCCGAACTGTTGCACAAAGCCTACAGTATGCCGTGGCAGCGCTGTACCCGCGTTTTTCAGGCTGCCGCCCGCCGGCGGCGCGTTGCGCGCGGCTGCCTTGCCGTTTGGCCGTTTTCAGGCTGCGTTGAGCCGCTTGGCGCTGCCGGCAGGGCGCATACAAATGCGCTGGCGGGCGGCGGTTTTACGGTATGATGCGCGTCTTTTATTTTTGTAGTACGAGTACCTCAAGCAAGATGAACAAACTGCTTATCGGCCTGTTGGCGCTGGCTGCCGGCCAGGCCGCGCTGGCCGCCCAGACCACCCCCGTTCCCGACGTTTCGCCGTCCGCCCAGGGCTGGCACGTTGTTATCAACATCCCGCAGCAGCGGCTGTTTCTGTATTCCAACGGCAAGCTGCAGAAGGCTTATCCGGTGGCGGTGGGCAAGGCGCACACCCAAACCGTGCTCGGCGAGCACCGCATCGGCGCCAAGGCTTTTAATCCGACCTGGCACATTCCCAAATCCATCCAGCGCGAGCGCGGCGACGGCGTAACCAGCGTTCCGCCCGGCCCGAGCAATCCGCTGGGGCCGGTGTTCGTGCGTTTGGGCGAGCCCAAACTCGGTCTCGGCATCCACGGCACCAGCAATCCTTCCAGCGTGCCCGGTGTGCGCAGCCACGGCTGCGTGCGCATGAAGTCGCCCGACGCGCTGCAGTTTGCCAAAACCATCACTTCCGGCTCGCCGGCATCGGTGGTGTACGAAATGGCGGCGCTGAACGTGGACGACGGCGGCAATCTGTGGCTGGCGGCCTTTGGCGACCCCTACCGCAAAAACAATCTGAAAACCGCCACGCTGAAGCAAAGCATCGCCGCTTGGGCGCAGAGCAACGGCCGCAACGTCAGCAGCGCCAAAGTCGATCAGGTGCTCAAAGCCCGCCGCGGCACGCCGGTGTGCATCAGCTGCAGCGGCGCCGCCAAAATCCAGGGCAATCTGCGATCGCTGGCCTGGCACAGCGGTTCGGCAAAACTGACCGCCGCCAAAGCCAACGTGCCGGTACGCCCGACCCAAGACCAGGTACTGCCCGAAGGCAGCAGCATCGAAGTCGATACCGGCGAAAACGAAGTTCCGTTGAAACCGCAGCGCGGCGACAGCAAACGCGGCGGCACCTACAAAGCGACTTCGGTGTTCGACGACGAACAGCCGATCAGCGTATTCGAGCCTGGCGAAAAACCGCTCACGCCGGTCAACAAACCATAAACCGCCCTTTCAGGCTGCCCGAACACGGTTTCAGGCAGCCTGAAAAAATATCTGCGGTGGCTGCCGCGCATACGCTGTCGGCGGTATGGTGTTTCAGGCTGCTTTTTTCTATTTTCGTTTTCTGTTTTTTCTTTTCCCATGAGCATCTACGCCCTCAAACCCAAATTCCAAAACCTGCTGCGGCCGCTGGTGGCGCGTCTTTACCGCCGCGGCATCAGCGCCAACCAAGTTACACTGGCGGCCTGTGGATTGTCGCTGCTGTTGGGCGCGCTGCTGACGGCTTGTGCCGGTACGGCGCCTTTGTTTTGGCTGCTGCCGCTGTGGCTGTTTGTACGCATGGCGATGAACGCGGCCGACGGCATGCTGGCGCGCGAGTTCGGCCAGCAGTCGGCGCTCGGCGGCTGCCTGAACGAGCTGACCGACGTTGCCGCCGATGCCGCGCTGTATCTGCCCTTTGCGCTGGTTACGCCGTTTTCCGCCTTTCAGGCTGCCTGCTTTATCTGGCTCTCGGCCTTGAGCGAATTGTGCGGCGTGTTATCGCAGGTTTACGGCAGCGGCCGCCGTTACGACGGGCCGATGGGCAAGAGCGACCGCGCGTTTTTTATCGGCCTGGCCGCCGTCTGCTATGCGTGGGGCGGCGCGCTGCACAGTGCGTGGTACTGGCTGATGTGGCTCGCCTGCGCGGCGCTGGCGCTTACCTGTTGGCGGCGCATCCGCAACGGTTTGCAGGCAGCCTGAAAGCGGGAAAAATCGCCGCCGCGCTTGCCTTTGCCGCGTAAAAGCCGTAAAACCGCAGCTTTGTTTCCCAGCCGGCAGGCTTGCGTGCGGCCGGATCATCCGCCCGCAGCGGTTTTCAGGCTGCCTGCAAACCGGTTTGCCGCAGGGGAAATGCCACCACGGAGGGACTATGCATATTTCGCAAAAAACTGCCGACAAACTGCCGCTGCTGCTGGCTGCGGTTTTTTCCGCGGTATCGCTGTGGTCGGGCATCGCGCCGGTTGACCGCGCGGTGTGGTATGCCGAAACGGTGCCGATTTTCGCTGTTTTCATCGTGCTGGTAGCGACTTACCGCCGCTTTCGTTTCAGCAACACCGCCTATGTGCTGATGAGCATGTGGATGCTGCTGCACATGGTCGGCGCCCACTATACGTTTGCCAACGTGCCTTTTGAAGCCGGCAACCGCCTGCTGGAGCCGCTGTTGGGCGAGGGGCGCAACCATTACGACCGGCTGGGGCATTTCATCATCGGTTTTTACAGCTTCCCGATGGCCGAATGGCTGCTGCGCCGGCGTTTGTGCGGCACGGTGCTGGCGCTGTGTTTTTCGCTGTTTTTCGTGATGTCGGTGGCCGCGGCTTATGAAATCATCGAATGGCAGTATGCGGTGCGCGAAGGCGGCAGCGCCGGTATCGAGTTTCTCGGTTCGCAGGGCGATGTGTGGGACGCGCAAAAAGACATGCTGGCCGACACCCTGGGCGCGCTGGCGGCGCTGGTGCTGTTTGTGCTGGTGCGCCCCGACCGCAGCGGCCGCTATGCCAGCAAACGGGTCAACTGATTTTTTCAATATAAAAAAGGAGTTACCAATAAATGTCTGCAACCCTGGTATCCGCCGTTATTGGCGCCGTTATCGGTGGCGGCATTTCGATACTGGTGCTGAAAGTGATGTCGCAAAAAATGGCGGCCAGCCATCCGGTGCTTACCATCACCGTGCCGCAAAACGCCGAATCGTCGCCCGAGTGGCAGGCATGGGCGCAGAAAAACGGTTTCAAAGCCAAAGACGGGCAATGGGTCAAAGGCACCGGCATGCTGACCAGCTTTAGCGAAATCCGTTTTGACGGCGGCCGGATGAAAGTGCGCGAGTGCGTGAACTTTTTATTCGGAATCAACCGTTTCGCCCTGAATGCGCCCGGTATGTTTGCCAAGCCGGTACGTGCGCGCAAACTCAAAAAATTAAATGAACTACTCGCCCAATGGCAGCTGCCGCCGGTAGCAATGCAATAGCCTGCCCAAAGGCAGCCTGAAAGGCCGAAACCGCTTTTCAGGCTGCCTTGAAATGTTCAGGCAGCCTGAAAACACCGTTCGTACCAACACAAAGGATTCCCCATGCAGGAGCAGCAAAAAACCTTCCGCGCCGACGACGGCACCGAATTGTTTTACCGCTACCGCCCCGCTGCCGACGGCAGCAGCGGCAAAGCGCTGGTATTGTTCCACCGCGGCCACGAGCATTCCGGCCGCATGATGTTTGTGGCCGACGAGCTGGGCTTGGACGATTTCGCCTGCTTCGCCTGGGACGCCCGCGGCCACGGCATGAGCCCGGGCGCGCGCGGCGACAGCCCGAGCATCGGCACTTCGGTGGCCGACGTCGATGCCTTTATCCGCCACATCGGCAGCGCCTACGGCATCGAGCCGCAAAACATTTGTGTTATCGCCCAAAGCGTGGGCGCGGTGCTGGTGTCGGCCTGGCTGCACGACTACGCACCGGATATCCGCTGCGCCGTGCTCGCGTCGCCGGCGTTCAAAGTCAAACTCTACGTGCCCTTCGCCCGCAGCGGCCTGCGCCTGCTCTACAAATGGCGCGGCAATTTTTTCGTCAACAGCTATGTCAAATCGCACTATCTGAGCCACAACCGCGAGCGCCAGCAGAGCTACGACAGCGACCCGCTGATTGCCCGCGCCATTTCCGTGCGCATTCTGCTGGGCCTGTACGACACCGCCGAGCGCGTGGTGGCCGACGCGCAGGCGATCGGCGTGCCGGTGCAGCTGTTCATATCCGGCAGCGACTGGGTGGTGCACCACGCGCCGCAGCACGCGTTTTACAACCGGCTGGGCAGCCGCATCAAAGAGCGCCATGTGCTGCCCGGTTTTTATCACGACACCTTCGGCGAAAGCGGCCGCGAAGCCGTGTTTGATCAAATGCGCCGCTTTATCCGCGAGCGTTTCGCCGCCGCGCCCGAGCGATCTGAGCTGCTGGATGCCCATCTGCACGGCGAGAGCCGCCGCGAAGCCGACGAGCTGGCAACGCCGCTGCCGGCATTCAGCCCGCGGGGCCTGTTTTGGCGCGGCTACCGCGCCCTGCTCAAACTCGGCGCCCGCTGGAGCGCGGGGCTGAAACTCGGGCAGGAAACCGGTTTTGATTCCGGCAGCACGCTCGATTATGTTTACCGCAACCAGGCGCAGGGCAGCAACGCCTTCGGCCGCTGGGCCGACCGCCAGTATCTGAATGCCGTCGGCTGGCGCGGCATCCGCCAACGCAAAATCCACATCGCCCATGCCGTTCAGGCTGCCTGCGAAAAGCTGCGCGCCGAAGGGCGGCCGGTGCATGTGCTCGACATCGCTTCCGGCCACGGCCGCTATGTGCTTGATGCCTTTGCCGGTATCGACGCTCCCGATTCCGTGCGCCTGCGCGACTACAGCCCGCTCAACGTCGCCGCCGGCCGCCGCCTGATCGCCGAGCGCGGTCTTGGCAAAATCGCCACTTTCGACGAAGTCGATGCCTTTAAGCGCGCCAACTACCAAAACCTTGAGCCGCGCCCCACGCTGGCCATCGTTTCCGGCCTGCATGAATTGTTTGCCGACAACGATTTGGTGCTCGAATCGCTGCGCGGCATCGGCGATGCGCTCGAAGCGGGCAGCCTGCTGGTTTACACCGGCCAGCCCTGGCATCCGCAGCTGGAAATGATCGCCCGCGCGCTCACCAGCCACAAGGCCGGCAGCCCCAACTGGGTGATGCGCCGCCGCAGCCAGGCCGAAAGCGACCAGCTCGCCGCCGCCGCCGGTTTCCGCAAAATCCGCCAGTGGATAGACGAAGACGGCATTTTCACCGTCAGCCTGGCCGTTAAAGAATAAGGCAGCCTGAAAAGTTTTCAGGCTGCCTGCCCGCCCCAACCCCCCCCGCAACCGTTTCAGGAAAACTCCTATGCACGAATGGCAGCAAGGCCGCTGGCAGGGCGCCGAGCAGCTCGAATCGCCCAATTTTTCCCCGCGCGAAGCCGGCAGCGAAGTGAGCCTGGTGGTGCTGCACAACATCTCGCTGCCGCCTTTCGAATACGGCAGCGACGCGGTGCAAAGGCTGTTTACCAACCGCATCGACCCCGCCGCGCATCCCTTTTTCGCCCAGATTGCCGGCCTGCGCGTGTCCAGCCATTTTTTCATCGCCCGCAACGGCCGCGTGCAGCAGTTCGTATCCTGCGACGATGCCGCCTACCATGCCGGCGTGTCGTCCTTTCGCGGCCGCGAGAAGTGCAACGGCTTTTCGGTCGGCATCGAAATCGAAGGCTGCGACTTCGAGCCCTTTGCCCAAGAGCAGTACGCTGCGCTGGAAACCCTGCTCGCCGCCCTAATGCGCGCCTATCCCATCTGCGCCGTTACCGGCCATCAGGACATCGCCCCACAGCGCAAAACCGACCCCGGCCATTTTTTCGACTGGCCGCGCCTGATCCGCGCCGGTTTTCCCGTTGACCGCAACGGCGCCGACGGCGTTTATGCCGGTCAGGCAGCCTGAAAACGCTGCCGCACGGGCTTTTGGCCTTTTCGGGCTGCCTGAAAGACGTCCGTTGTCCCAACCCGTTTTGTTCACACACAATACATTCGGAGACCCGCCCCATGAAACCCATGCTTCCCCGTTTGGCCGCGCTGTTTGCCGCCACCCTGTTTACCGCCGCCTGTCTGGCCGAGCCGGCCGCCGGCGCCGAAGAAGCGGGCTATGCCGCCACCGTAACCGCAGTTGCCGACGGCGACACCGTGCGCGTGAGCGACAGCCATGGCCGCAGCCGCCGCGTGCGGCTGGCCTATATCGACGCGCCCGAGATGAGCCAGGCCGGCGGCATCGCCAGCCGCGACGCCCTGCGCCAAGCCGTGCTTGGGCAGAAAGTGCGCGTCGAAGTGTTCGATACCGACCAATACCGCCGCGAAGTCGCCCGCATCAGCCTGTCCGGCCGCGACGTCAATCTCGGCCAGCTGGCAAACGGCCACGCCTGGCACTACCGCAGCATCGCCCGCCGCCGGCAGGACAAAGCCGACTACGCGCGCTACGCCGAAGCCGAGCAAAACGCCCGCAAAACCCGCAGCGGCCTGTGGCGCAACAGCGGCGCCGAAGCCCCGTGGGACTACCGCCGCCGCGAACGGCACCACGACAACCGCGCCGAATAAACCGTTTGCCGCTACCGCTTTCAGGCTGCCTGAAAGCGGTTTTTTTGCGCCCGATTGCCGCGTACAGGCAGCCTGAAACAATCTCGCGGGCATCTGCTTTGCCGCCTGTGGAAAACGGCGGCCAAAAGTGAGAAAAAGTTGATGCCGGCCAAATCAAGTTGAAAAATTTTAATAATGCTTGCAGCCCTTTGCCCATCGGGGCTGGAGCAAAATTGTGGATAAATCTGTGGATTTCATGTTTATAATTTTAAAGGAATTTATTTTTTGTTGATAATTTATCCGATTTGCCAAGCGGCGCAAGGCGGGCTAGTATCGCCACAGTTTTACGTTTCCAATCAGTAACATTGCTGATTGGAAATTGTGTCTTTACGCTGCTTTTTAACGCGAAAATCCAAGGATAACCCCGATGCAGACCCTGAAATTCACCATCGAGCAGATTGTCTGGCAGGAAGTGCCGGGCGAAGTGTCGCTGGCGTTTTTGTTTTCAGGCTGCCAGCTGCGCTGTAAGGGCTGCCACAGCGCGGACACTTGGAAAGTGGGCTTGGGGCAGGAATTGACCCTTGAATATCTCGAAGGCCGTCTGCAGCGCTATGCGGGCTTGATCAGCTGCGTATTGTTTATGGGCGGCGAATGGGTGCCCGAAGAGCTGGAAAAAATGCTGCGCGCCGTGGCGGCGGCGGGCTTGAAAACGTGTTTGTACACCGGCTTGGAGCGCGACGAATTGGAAGCGGTTTCAGACGGCATCATCCCGCTTTTGACCTATCTGAAAACCGGCCGCTGGGTGATGGAATTGGGCGGCTTGGACAGCCCGACGACCAACCAGAAATTTACCGATTTGCGCACGGGTGAGGTGCTCAACCATTTGTTCGTCAAAGACAAACCCGCGCCCAACAAAGTGATTCCGATTGCCGCCCGTGAGGTGGCAGCGGCAGGCTTGGCGGAGAACCGCGAAGCCCTTCTTCAGACGGCCTGAACCGTCTGTTTTCCCCCGTTTTCAGGCTGCCGTCTGAAACCCGCAAAGGCAGCCTGAAAACCATTCCAACCCAACTTTAGGAGGATTTAACATGATTCGGCTGCATCCCGAACAGTTAAACGGCAAACTGCAATTCATGCACGACTATATTTCTGCGCACAACGCGGCCGACGGCTCGAAGATGGACGCCAACGCCAACGTCACGCAGAAAAACATCGCCACGATGGAAGCGGAAATCATGAAAGACTTTTTCGTGCAGATGAACCGTGCCCAAGTGTCGCGTAAAATCGCCGAGATTTTCGACGAAGACACCGCGCGCGAATACATCCGCCAAATCGAGGCGCACGAAATCTATGTGCACGACGAAACCAGCCTGAAACCCTATTGCGTGTCGGTAACGCTGTATCCGTTTTTGCTCGACGGCTTAACCAAGCTCGGCGGCGAATCCAAAGCGCCCAAGCATCTGGCGTCGTTCTGCGGCTCGTTTATCAATCTCGTGTTTGCCATCAGCGCCCAGTTTGCCGGCGCGGTAGCCACCGTGGAATTTCTCACTTATTTCGACTACTTCGCCCGCAAAGACTACGGCGACAACTATCTCGAAACCCATGCCGCAGAAATCGCC
The DNA here is from genome assembly GCF_028680565.1 of Kingella sp. SNUBH-2017. Classification (NCBI taxonomy): domain Bacteria; kingdom Pseudomonadati; phylum Pseudomonadota; class Betaproteobacteria; order Neisseriales; family Neisseriaceae; genus Kingella; species Kingella sp. SNUBH-2017. The sequence goes on along the minus strand of NZ_JAPHVK010000004.1, from coordinate 61,907 downwards.
AACCACCTGCAACAAGTGGTGTACAGCATCAACCAGCCCGCCGCCGCACGCGGTTACCAGAGCGTGTTTTGGAATATTTCGGTGTACGACCAATACTATTTTGAAGCCATGTTCGGCGATTTCGTTTTCCCCGATTTTGAAAAACCGGTGTGGGCGAGCGTCGCCAAGCTGCAAAACTTCTTCCTGAAATGGTTTAACCAAGAGCGCACCAAAGCCGTATTGACCTTCCCCGTCGTAACCGCCGCCATGCTCACCGACGGCGGCAAGTGCAAAGACGGCGTGTTTGCCGACCAAATGGCTAAGGAATTGTCCGAGGGCAACTCGTTTTTCGTGTATTTGTCGGACAACCCCGACTCGCTCGCGTCCTGCTGCCGCCTGCGCAACGCCATCGAAGACCGCACCTTCAGCTACACGCTCGGCGCGGGCGGCGTGGCCACCGGTTCGATTAACGTGATTACCATCAATATGAACCGCCTGGAACAAGACGGCCGCGATTTGGCCGCCGAAGTTGCCAAAATCCACAAATATCAATACGCCTACCGCAAGCTGATGGAAGAGTATCAGGCTGCCGGCATGCTGCCCGTGTACGACGCCGGTTTTATCACGCTGGACAAACAATTCCTGACCATCGGCATCAACGGCATGGCCGAAGCCGCCGAAGCCTGCGGCATCACCGTGGGCTACAACGACGACTATATTCAGTTTGTCCAAAGCCGTCTGAAAGTGATTTTCGACGCCAACCAGGCCGCCAGCCGCCACTACGGCGTGAAATTCAACACCGAATTCGTACCCGCCGAAAACCTCGGCGTGAAAAACGCCAAATGGGACAAAGCCGACGGCTACAAAGTCAGCCGCGACTGCTACAACTCCTATTTCTACGTGGTGGAAGACGAGCAAATCAACGCGCTCGACAAATTCCTGCTGCACGGCAAAGAGCTGGTGGACTGGCTCGACGGCGGCTCGGCGCTGCACCTGAATCTCGACGAAGCCCTGCCCGAAGCCGGCTACCGCTCGTTGCTCGACATTGCCGCACGCACCGGCTGCAACTACTTCTGCGTCAACGTGCGCATCACCATCTGCAACGACTGCGGCCATATCGACAAACGCACCCTGCAAGCCTGCAGCGGCTGTGGCTCGCACGACATCGACTACGGCACCCGCGTCATCGGTTATCTCAAACGCGTTTCCGCTTTCAGCAGCGGCCGGCGCAAAGAGCACGCGCTCAGGCATTACCACCGCCAAAATGCCGAGCAAGAGCGCGAAGCCGCCTGATTTAGGCAATGGAAAAAGCAGCCTGAAAACCGGAAAACCGGTTTTCAGGCTGCTTTTTTGTGGCGCTATGCCGTTGCCGTATGGTTTCAGGCTGCCTACACGCTCTCGTCTATCTCTTCTTCGCCCCGCAGCAACGCCTGCATCGCTTCGGCAATGCGCGTGTCCTGCCGCAGGCCTTCTTCCAACATCGCCTGGTTTTCAAAGGTATGCAGCTCGGGGTTGTACAGCACCGCCATTTTGCCCATGCCGTTTCTATCCATGCGGAAGAACAAATCGCCCGCTTTTTCGGCGGTTTCCTGCGGCTGGCCGAGCATTTCGAGGGCGCGTTTGCCGGCGCGGATGCCGGAATCGAAGGTCTCGCGCACGATTTGGTCGGCACCAGCCTGGAAGAGCTTGAAGGTATGGATGCGGTCGTAGGCGCGGGCGAGGATTTTGATGTTGGGATTGGTTTCGCGGGCGAAGCGGACAATGTTGAGCGTGGTCTCGTAGTCGTCAATCGCAATCACCAGCACGGCGGCTTTTTCGATGCCGGCGGTGCGCAGCAGCTCGGGGCGCGAGGCGTCGCCGAAATAGGTTTTCACGCCGTATTTGTTCATGCCCGCCACGGTTTTTTCGTCTTTGTCGATGATGGTCATCGGATAGCCGGCCGAGCTGAGGATGTAATAGACAATCTGCCCGAAGCGGCCGAGGCCGACCTGCAAAACCGAATGCTGCTTGTCAATGGCATCATCCGCACGGGCGGCGGCGGCTTTTTTCGGCAGCTTGCCGTGCAGAATCATAAACAGCGGCGTGAGCACCATCGACAGCACCACAATCGCGGTCATATTGGCGTTGTTGGTGTCGCTGATTACCTTTTGCGACAAGGCAGAAGAAAACAGCACAAAGGCAAACTCGCCGCCCTGCGCCATCAGCACCGCCCGCTCCAAGGCTTCATCGTGGCTGCTTTTGGCCAGCCGCGCCACGGCGTAAATGCAGACGGCCTTCGCCGCCATCAGCGCGAACACGCCCGAAAGAATCAGCTTCCAGTTTTGCGCCACCACGTGCAAATCCAGCGACATGCCCACGGCAAGGAAAAACAAGCCCAGAAGCAGCCCGCGGAAGGGTTCCACATCAGCTTCGAGCTGGTAGCGGAAGCTGGATTCGGACAGCATCACGCCCGCCAAAAACGCGCCCATCGCCATCGACAGCCCGCCTTTGTCCATTAACACGCCTGCGCCCAGCACCACCAACAGTGCGGCGGCGGTCATCACTTCGCGGGCTTTGCTGCGCGCCAGCAGCCTGAAAAGCGGGTTCAGCAGCCAGCGCCCCGCCGCCACCAGCACGACCACGCAGCCCAGCGCAATGCCGATGCTCTGCCACAGCGGCTGCCCGCTTTCGGTGTGCGTGGGCGAAAGAAAAGCAACAATCGCCAACAGCGGCACAATCAACAGGTCTTCAAACAACAGAATCGACACTATTTTCTGCCCGCCGGGGCTGTCGATTTCGCCCCGCTCGCCCAGCACCGACATCACAATCGCGGTGGAGGTGAGCACGAAGCCCGATGCGGCGATAAAGGAAATCTGCCACGAAAAGCCGAACAGCATCCCCACAATGGTCAGCAAAATGGCGGCCACCACCACCTGCATGCTGCCCAGCCCGAAAATCTGCTTACGCAGATGCCACAGGTGCGACGGTTTCATTTCCAAGCCGATAACGAACAGAAAAATCACCACGCCCAGTTCGGCGACGTGCAAAATGGTATGCCCGTCCGAAAACAGCCCCAAGCCGAACGGCCCGATCGCCAGCCCCGCCGCCAGATAGCCCAATACCGAGCCCAAGCCCAGCCGTTTAAACAAAGGCACACCCACCACCGCCGCACCCAATAGCGCGACAACGTGGGGGATGTCCATGCCGTGTTGTGTTGCAGACATGATGTGTTGCTCCTGATGATTGTTGTTTTGTATAAGGGATAAGGCAGCCTGAAAACGGTTTCTTGCTTTCAGGCTGCCTGGTGCTATTTGTCTGCCGGCTGATCCTGCTCCGAGCGCTTGCGCCATTTTTCCGCTTTTTTCATGTCCCGTTTGACGCCGATGCCCTGGGCGTATATCTGCGAGAGTATCGCCGCCGCACGGCTGTCGCCGGCTTCGGCGGCTTTTTCGTACCATTTGGCCGCTGCCGCCATATCCTGCGGCAGGCCGTCTGCGCCTTCCTGATACAGCAGCGCCAGCTCTGCCGCCGCTTTTTCGTGCCCCTGCCGTGCCGACTGCTCAAACCATTTTGCCGCTTGCCGCGCATCGCGGCGGATGCCCAAATCCTTGTATCCCCACAGATAAAGCGTGCCCAGATAATATTGCGTGCTCATATCGCCGTCTTCGGCCGCCCTGTGCATCCAGTACGCGGCTTCGCGCAGGTTTTTCACGCCCTCCGGACCGATGGCGTAAATCCGTGCGACATAAGGCTCGGCCACCGAGCGCACGGCGTAATTGCTGCTCTGAGCCAGCGGCAGCAATAGTTCCAGCGCGCGGCGGTAGTCGCGGTCGGTATAGGCGTTTACGCCTTGGTTGAACTGATTCCAAGGCGGGTCTTCAAATACCACATCGGCCTGCGCCTGCGTCAGGCTGAGTGCGAGCAGCAGGGTGGCAGCGGTTTGGGCAAGTTTGGTTTTCATCGCGGTTTTCCTGTTGTTTGGTTTGACTGCTTGGTGCGGCACAGGCAGCCTGAAAACGGCAAAAACGGCTTTCATGCTGCCTTATGTGCCTGCGGGGCATCGTTGCTTGGCCGTGCGTTCAATCCTGCAACAGGGTTTTCGGGCCCGGTTCGCATTCTTCCGCCGTGCCGCCCGTTTTCAAGCGGATGAGATCCAACATCATGCACGCTTCGGATTGTCCCTGCTTGGCCGACTGCCGATACCATTTTTCCGCTTGGCGCAAATCCTTGGGCACGCCCTTGCCGTCCCGATACATATCGGCGAGAAAAAGCTGCGCTTTGGCATCGCCCGCTTCTGCCGCCTTGCGGTACCACTTGGCCGCCTCGGCATAGTCTTGCGGCACGTCTTTTCCTTCGGCATACAGCAGCGCCAAGCCCATTTGGGCATCAGCCAAGCCTTGCTGTGCGGCTTTGCGCCACCAATCGACAGCCTGCACGCTGTCTTTTTCCACGCTGCTTCCGCCCCAATACAGCAGCCCCAAATAATATTGGGCGCGGGCGTCACCCTGATCTGCCGCGCGGCGCAACCATTTGACCGATTCGGCCATATCCTGCGCCACGCCCTCACCTTTGCCGTACATCGTTGCCATCAGCGCCTGCGCTCGGGCATCGCCGGCTTCGGCCAGCGGCCGCAATACCGCCAGCGCCTGACGGTAATCCTGCTTCATATAGGCGGCCAGCCCTGCGGCCAGCTGCCGGCCGTTATCCGGACTGTTGTCCGGCGCGGCCTGCGCCACAGGCAGGCAGAGAGCCAACAGCACGGCTGCGGCTGTTTTAAAAAGATGGGGTTTGCTCATGGGTTTCCTTTGGGTAGTTTCTTAAACAATTCATCGTCAAGGCAGCCTGAAAACGGCAAAAACGGCTTTCATGCTGCCTTATGTGCCGTCGTTAAAGGCTAAATCCTGCTGCCGTCCGGCGGGCTGAAGTTGGGCGACGCCGATGCCGATCAGGCGGAAGGCGGTGTCTTGCGGCGGGATGCGGCCGGCAAGGATGTGGGCGGCGGCCAGCAGCGCGGTTTCGTCGGGCAGGGCGGCGGAATAGGTGAGCGAGCGGGTGATGACGCGGAAATCGGCGGTTTTTAGTTTTAGCGTCAGGCTGCGCGCCTGTACGTTTTTGCGTGCCATCTGCCGCCACAAATCGGCGGCCAGCTGCGGCAGCAGGGCGGCGGCCTGCTCCAGCGGCAGATCGTTTGCTAGCGTGGTTTCGGTGGAAATCTGCAGCCGCTCGCGGTTGGGCTTGACCGGCCGGCTGTCGTGGCCGCGCGCCAGATCGTACAGGCGGTGGCCGTAGCGGCCGAACAGGTTGGCCAGTTCGCCGCGCGCCAGGCGCCGCAAATCGCCGCAGGTGTAAAGGTTGAGCGCGTGCAGTTTGTTGAGCGTTACGCGGCCGACGCCGGGGATTTTGCCCAAGGGCAGCACGGCGAGAAAGGCATCGACTTTGTGCGGCGGCAGCACAAACTGGCCGTTTGGCTTGCGCCAGTCGGAAGCGATTTTGGCGAGGAATTTGTTGGGGGCGACGCCGGCGGAGGCGGTCAGGCCGGTGGTATCGAGAATGTCGGCGCGAATCTGCCGCGCGGTAGCGCCGGCGGTGGCCAGGCCGAGTTTGTTGGCACTGACGTCGAGATAGGCTTCATCCAGCGACAGCGGTTCGACCACATCGCTGTAGCGGGCAAACACTTCATGAATCTGCTGCGACACGCTGCGGTACAAATCAAAGCGCGGCGGCACAAACACCGCCTGCGGGCAGCGGCGGCGGGCGGCGGCAGAGGACATCGCCGAATGCAGCCCCCAGCGGCGCGCTTCGTAGGACGCGGCGCACACCACCGAGCGCGCGCCTTCCCACGCCACCACCAGCGGCCGGCCGCGCAGCTCGGGGCGCTCGCGCAGTTCGACCGAAGCGTAAAAGGCGTCCATGTCGATGTGGATGATTTTGCGGATGGCGGGGTCGGTCATAAGCGGCAAAAGCAGCCTGAAAGCCGGAAAAACCGTTTTCAGGCTGCCTGAAAATGGGTGGGACGGTTTGGGTTCAGAAACGGCGGTGCGCCAGCGCGGGCAGGCGGCGGCGCACCGATTGCAGTTTTTCAAAATCGAGATCGGCGCACAGCACGCCTTCGCCTTCACTCAGGCAGGCGACGATGTCGCCCCAGGGATCGACAATCATGCTGTGGCCGTAGGTGCGCCGGCCGTTGTCGTGGCGGCCGCCCTGCGCGGCGGCGAGCAGATAGCATTGGTTTTCGACGGCGCGGGTGCGCAGCAGCAATTGCCAATGGGCGCTGCCGGTGGTGTAGGTGAAGGCGGCCGGCAGCATCAGCACGTCAAAGGGCGCTTGGGCGCGGAACAATTCGGGAAAGCGCAAATCGTAGCAGATGCCCTGGCCGATGCCGCGCCCGCCGATTTCCAAGCGCGGCACGCCGCTGCCGGCGGCGATGGTATCGGCTTCGGCGTAACGTTCGCGGCCGTTGTCGAAACCAAACAGGTGGGCTTTGTCGTAGCGGCTCAGGCAGCGGCCGTTTTCGTCGAATACCAGCAGGCTGTTGAACACTTTTTCAGGCTGCCCGCTCGCAAGCGGAATGCTGCCGCCAAACAGCACCACGCCGCATTCGGCGGCGGTTTCGCCCAAGGCAGCCTGAAAACGGCCGCTGCCGAAAGGCTCGGCAAGGGCGAGCTTGTCGCGCTCCTGCCCCATCTGCGGCCAGTATTCGGGCAGCAGCACCCATTGCGCGCCCTGCTGGGCGGCATCGCGCACCAGGCGGCGCATGGTTTGGATATTGGCGGCGGGGTCGCTGCCGGACACCATCTGCACCACGGCGGCTTTCAGGCTGCCTGTATTCATGTTGTCTCTCCCGTAGCGGACGGCGCGGCGGCCGCGGTTTCTTGTCCGCTGCCGCTGCCGTCATCGGCCGGCAGCGGGTCGGCAACCGGGCAGCCGGCTTCGGCCAGCACCGCTTCGGCGGCTATCCGGCCGCTGTCGCGGCGCAGCAGCTGGTGCAGCTCGGTAAACGCCTGCGCCAGCTCGGCGCTTTTTTCAGGCTGCCGGTACCAGTCGAGCATGGCGGCGGCCAGCAGCTCGGGCTTGGCGCGGCGTTGCAGCAACTCCGGCACCGCTTCGCGGCCGAGCAGGATGTTGGGCAGACCGACGTGCGGCACTTTGATACGGTGGCGCACCAGCGCGTAAGTCAAAGGCGAAATGCGGTAGCTGATCACCATCGGCCGCTTGCACAGCGCCACTTCCAGCGTGGCGGTGCCGCTGGCCACCAGCACCGCATCGGCGGCGGTGCAGGCCAGATCGGTTTTCGCCGCCTGCAGGCGGATCGGCAGTTTTTCAAACTCTTTCTGCTTCAGATAATGCTGCAGCCGCTCGCGGGCGGCGGCGGTGGGATAGGGCAGCAGAAAGCGCGCTTCGGGCAGATCGCGCAGCATCAGCGCGGCGGCGCGGAAAAACAGCGGCGCCATATAGTCGATTTCGCTGACACGGCTGCCGGGCAAAAGCGCGAACACCGGAATGTCCTGCGCCAGCTTCAGGCGCTCGCGCGCCGCGGTTTTGTCCGCTTCCAGCGGCAGCGACTGCGCCAGCGGATGGCCGACAAAGCGCGCCCTGCCGCCGGCTTCGCGGTAGAGCGGCGGCTCCATCGGAAACAGGCACAGCACTTCGTTTACCTGGCGGACGATTTTCTTCACCCGCCCGCGCTTCCACGCCCACACCGACGGGCTGACGTAATGCACGGTGGCGATGCCCGCGGCTTTGAGCTGCTCGGCCACCCACAGATTAAAGTCCGGCGCGTCGATGCCGACGAAGACATCAGGGCGCCGCTGCTTCAGCTCTTCGGCCAGACCGCGGCGGATACGCAGGATTTCCGGCAGTTTTTTCAGCACTTCGGCATAGCCGCGCACTGCCAGTTTTTCCTGGTCAAACAGGCTCTCGAAGCCTTCGGCCGCCATGCGCGGCCCGCCGATGCCGGTAAAACGCGCTTCGGGGCAGCGCTCGCGGATGGCGCGGATCAGGTGCGCGCCGAGCAGATCGCCGGACGCTTCGCCGGCACACAGGGCAATCAGGGGAGACGGGTTGTTCATGGCGGGGATTTCGCAGGAAAAAAAGCAGGCGGGACAAGGCGGCGATTATAGCGGACGGCCTGCTTTTCAGGCAGCCTGAAAAGCGCGGCGGCGGCAATAAAAACAGGCAGCCTGAAACTTTTCAGGCTGCCTGTATCGCTGCGGGCGGCTTGCTTGGACGGCACGGCGCTCGGCAGGCTGTGCCGCACCCGCGTCCGCAGCCGGCGGGACAAAAAAGCAGCCTGAAAGCCGGATTACGGTTTTCAGGCTGCTTTGTGCCGCATCAGAATTTGTAGCTGTACTGCACGCCGAAGATGTTGGCGTAGTTGTTGAACTTGGCGCGGGCTTCGCCTTTGCTGTCCACATCGCTGCCGCTGGCGCGCGCGCCTTTGAACTCGGTGTCGTTGATGTGGACGTGAGTGTAGGCGACATCGAGCACGTGGTTTTTGTTGAAGGCGTATTTGACGCCGGCGGAGAACCAGATGCGGTTGCCGTCGGGCAGGGTGTTGAGCCGCGAATCGGCGCCGCGCACCGGACTTTGGTCGAAGGCGATGCCGGCGCGCAGCTGCAGCGGTTCGCTCAGCTGGTAGGCGCCGCCGAGCCCTACTTTGAAGGTGTTGCGCCAGTTGGGGCTGATGGTGGTGGAATCGGAGCGGCGGCCGGTGGCGGGCGTGGTGGCGGTGGCTTTGGCGTGCGCGAATTTCAGCTCGGCGGTTTTGAAGCGGCTGTGGCGCGTCCAGCTCACGTCGGCAAACAGTTTCAGCCTGCTGTTGGCTTTAAACATGCCGTGCACCGACAGCATTTCGGGGGTAACGATTTTGACTTGGGCGTCTTCGCTAAGGGCGTAGCCGTTGGCGGCGAAAGCGGCGCGTTGGGCTTTGGCAACGGCGCCGTCGGCCGTCCATTCGGCGGTGCCGCGCAGGGTGTGGCTGACGTGCGAGCGGTAGTTGACGCCGATGCGGGCGCGCTCGTTGATGTCGTACAGCCAGGAAAGCTGGAAGCCCGCCGCCCAGTCTTTGCCTTTTACATCGGCATGGGCTTCAAAGGCGGGGCGGCCGCCGAGTGCGGGCGGCACCGCGGGCATGCTCGAACTCCAGTCGGCCGATTTGCGCAGCTTGGCTTCGGCGTATTGGGCGATGACGCCGACGCCGACGGCGTGTTTGTCGTTAATCTTAAACGCCACCGCCGGCTCGACGGCGATGGTTTTCAGACCCAGTTTGTTCAGATGAAAGCGCAGCACCGAGTCGTCGCGGTAGGTGGTGGACGAGCCGAAGGGCACGTACACGCCCAAGCCCAGCGTGGTGCGCTCGTTCAGGCGGTAGGCGCCGTAAACGTGGGGGGCGAACACCGTGCTGTCGGTGATTTTGCCGCTGTTGCTGCCGGCCACCTGGGTGCTGCCGTCGTAGTATTTGGCGGCGGCGTCGCTGTATTTGATGGTGGGCAGCACCATATTGGCGGCGACACTGATTTCGTGGTTTTCCAGTTTGGTAAGGCCGGCGGTGTTGTAAAACAGGGTGGAAGCGTCGTCGGCTTCGGCGGCGGCGGCATTGGCGGTGCCCTGCGCGGTAACCGACTGGGTGCCGAAATGGTAGCCCGAAGCGGCGGCCTGCTGTGCCAGCGCGGCCAGGGTTAAGAGTGCAAGCGGTTTGAGTAGTCGTGCAGACATGGTGTTTCCTTATTCAAAGCTGGCAAACCGTTTTTCAGGCTGCCTGAGACAATAGGCAGCCTGAAAAGCGTTTTCGCGGCGGTTTGCCAAAACGCTGCCGCCGGACAATCCGGCGGCAGCAAATTCGGGTATCTATTCTAAAGTAAATTTTTGTAAGCAGCCAGCGTCTTTACCTGCGCGGTGGGCAGGCAAGGCAGCCTGAAAAAGCAGCCTGAAAAGCCGGTGGGCGCTTTTCAGGCTGCTTGGGCTTTGGGTTTATTTTTGTTTGAAAGTCCAGTCTTTCACCTGCCAGTTGGCCAGCGGGTCTTTTGTGGAGAAGCCGCTGACGCCGGGTTTCACCAGCTGCAGGCGCACGCTGTAAAACAGCGGGATCAGCGCGGAGTCTTTATCCAACTCGGCTTCGGCCTGCCGGTAGAGCTCGGCGCGCTTGGCGGCTGTGGCATCGGCCGACAGGGTCTCATTGAGCAGCTTGTCGTAGCTGTGGCTGCGGTAGCGGAAGGTGTTGTTGCCGTTGTTGGACTTGAGCATGTTCAAAAAGGCCGAAGGCTCGTTGTAGTCGGCGCACCAGCCGGCGTAGGCGATTTGGAAGTTGCCGCTGTTGCGGGTGTCTTGGAAGGTTTTGAATTCCTGGTTGATCGGCTCGACCTGGATAAAGCCCACGGCCTGGCGCCACAGGGCGGCGGTGGCGGTGGCGATGCGTTTGGCCGCAGGGCTGGTGGGGTACAGCAGCTCGAATTTCAGCGGTTTTTCTTCGTTGTAACCGGCTTCGCGCAGCAGTTTTTCCGCTTCTTTGGCGCGGTGTTCCTGCGTCCAGTCGTGCCAGTCGGGCACGTTGTTTTTCATGCCCTGGGTATTGGTGGGCGTGAGCTGGTAGGCCGGCTGCTCGCCTTTGGCCTGCACTTTGTAGGCAAGGATTTCACGGTCGAGCGCCAAGCTTAGGGCGCGGCGCACTTTGGGATTGTTAAACGGCGCTTTGTCGTGGTTGGGCTCGTAATACCACGAGCACAGGGTGTCGGAATTTCTCAGCTGATCGGCCAGCGTGCGTTTGATTTGTTTGTACTCGTCGACCGGGATGCCGTAGGTAATGTCGATTTCGCCGGCTTTGTAGCGGTTCAGCTCAGCGGTGGCATCGCTTATCGGCAGGAAGGTGATGCGCTCGATGGCGGTGCGCTCGTTGTCGTAATAGCCGGGGTTGCGCTCGAGTTTGACGTGGCTGTTTACCGCCCAGTCTTTGAGCAGGTAGGCGCCGCTGGAAATGTAGTGGCCCGGTAGCGTCCATTTGTCGCCGTATTGCTCGATGGCCTTGCGGTTGACCGGATAGGTGGCCGACAGCGTCAGCATGTCGGGGAAATAGGGCACCGGCGCGGTAAGGGTAATCTGCACGGTTTTGGCATCCAGCGCTTTGACGCCCAGCGTTTCGGGCTTGCCGTTGCCGGTGGCGATGGCTTCGGCGTTTTCCACTTTGGCATCGGCCAGATAGGTGCCGTAGGGCGCGGCGGTGGCGGGGTCGGTCAGACGGCGCAGGCTGTACACCACGTCGTCGGCGGTAATCGGGTCGCCGTTGCTCCATTTGGCTTCGCGCAGGTGGAAGGTCCAGATTTTCTGGTCTTTGTGCTCCCAGCTCTCGGCCAGCGCCGGCACGGTGTTGCCTTCGGCATCGGTGGCGACCAGGCCGATTAGGAGCTGGCGGATGATGGCGGAACCGCCGGTGTCGGCGTTTCGTTGCGGGTCTAGGGTGGTCGGCTCGGCGGCATTGTTGATGGTCAGGCCGTCTTTGGGCTGTTTGGGCACGGCATCGCCGTGGTTTTCTTGGCTGCCGCCACAAGCGCAAACGCCCAGCGCCAGGGCGAAAACGGTCAGAAGGGCGGCGGTTTTGCGCGCGGATTTCGGGGTGTGCATAGGCGGTTCCTAATCTATCGAAAGCAAGGCCGGCGGGCGGCAAAAAAGGGCGCTATATTAAGAAAGTTTCGGTTTCTGTCAAGCAGTTTGCGGCAAGGGCGGGGCAGGCAGCCTGAAAGCGCTTCAGGCGAAATGGTCAAAGCCCTGCGCGGCATAGGGGCGAAGGTGGCCGTTTTCGCGCAGCCACAGCCTATCGGCGCCGTTTTCAGGCTGCGTGCGGCCGATGCGGCTGAGCGGGACTGCGCAGTCGCACCTGATTTGCTCGATGCGCTCTCGCGCGGCGGGCGGGGCGGTGAACAGCAGTTCGTAATCGTCGCCGCCGTCGAGCACGCAGGATAGCCAGTCGGCATAGGGCAGCTGCCGTTTGAGTTCGGGCGAACTTGGCAGCGCGGCGGCGTCGATTTCGGCGGCAAGCTTGGAGGCGCGCAGGATGTGGCCCAAATCCTGCGCCAGCCCGTCGGAAACGTCCTGCGCGGCATGGGCGGCACCCCGCAGCAGCCGGCCGAGTTCCGGCCGCGCGTCGGGGCGCAGCAGCCGGTCTTCGCATTCGGCCAGCAGTGTTTCAGGCAGCCTGAAAACGCCGAGGCGGTGGCGCAGGGCGGCGGCGGCCAGGCCGATGCGGCCGGAAACCCAGATGTCGTCGCCCACCCGTGCGCCGCTGCGGCGCAGCGCCTGGTTGCGCGGGGTTTCGCCGGCGATGGTCAGGCTGAAGCACAAATCGCCGCGGGTGGTGTCGCCGCCGATCAGGCTGATGCCGTAGCGCTGCGCCTGGGCAAACAGGCTGTCGCAAAAGGCGGCCAGCCAGTTTTCGTCCAATTCGGGCAGCGCGGCGGCCAGCAGCATCCAGCGCGGCTTTGCGCCCATCGCCGCCATATCGGAAACGTTTACGGCCACGATTTTGTGTGCCAGCGCGTCGGGCGGGTGGTCGGCGAAGAAATGGCGGCCTTGCAAAAGCATATCGGTGCTCAGGTGCAAATCACAGCCGGGCGAAGGGCGGACAACGGCGGCATCGTCGCCGATGCCCAGCACCACGCCGTTTTCAGGCTGCCTTGCGGCGGCCAGATAGCGGCGGATAAAGTCAAATTCGTTCATGGCAGGCGGCCTGAAAAACCAAAAAACGGCGCGGATTATAGGCGATAAACGCCGGCTATCCGCGCCATCGCTGCCGCTTCGGCGCTTGCGGTTATAATCGCCGGCTCTTGGAAAACGGCAACAGCGCGCCATATCCCGTCCGTCTGCCCGTTTCAGGCTGCCTGTGCAAGCAGCTTTCAGGCAGCCTGAAAACCGCCGGCCGTTTACGAAAACCTGTTTATTTACGAAAGACCGATTATGGAAAACGCCCTTCTTCACCTTGGCAGCGAGCCGCGTTTCGACCGCATCCGCGCCGAAGACGTCCGCCCCGCCATGCAAAGCGCCATTGCCGATGCCCGCGCCGCGATTGCCGCGGTTAAGGCGCAGCCTGAAACCACCTGGCTCAACACCGTCGAGCGCCTGACCGACGCCACCGAGCGCGTCGGCCGCATCTGGGGCGTGGTTTCCCATCTGAACGCGGTGGCCGACACCCCCGAATTGCGCGCGGTTTACAACGAGCTGATGCCGGAAGTAACCGTGTTCTTCACCGAAATCGGCCAGGACATCGAACTTTACGCGCGCTTCAAAGCGATTAAAAACTCGCCCGAATACGCCGCCTTGTCGCCGGCGCAGCAAACCAAACTCGCCCACGATTTGCGCGATTTCGTCTTGAGCGGCGCCGAACTGCCGCCAGAGCAACAGGCCGAGTTCGCCGCGCTGCAAACCGAAGGCGCCCAGCTGGCCGCCCAGTTTTCGCAAAACGTACTCGATGCCACCGACGCCTTCGCGCTTTATTTCGACAGCGCCGAGCCGCTCTCAGGCATTCCCGATGATGCGCTGGCAATGTTTCAGGCTGCCGCCCAGGCCGAAGGCAAAAGCGGCTACAAAGTCGGCCTGCAGATGCCGCACTACATCGCCGTGATGCAGTATGCCGAGCGGCGCGAATTGCGCGAGCAGATTTACCGCGCCTACCTTACCCGCGCCAGCGAATTGGACAACGACGGCAAATTCGACAACAGCGCCAACATCACCCGACGCCTGGAAATCGCCCTGAAAGAAGCGCGGCTGCTGGGCTATGCCAACTACGCCGAACTCTCGCTCGCCACCAAAATGGCCGACACCCCCGCCCAAGTGCTCGAATTTCTCAACGGCCTTGCCCGCCGCGCCAAGCCCTTTGCCGAGCGCGATTTGGCCGAAGTGCGCGCCTTTGCCGCCGCCGAATTGGGCATCGAAGACGCCCAGCCCTGGGATCTGACCTACGCTTCGGAAAAACTGCGCCAGGCCAAATACTCCTTCAGCGAAACCGAAGTCAAAAAATACTTCCCCGTCGATAAAGTGCTCGCCGGCCTGTTCGCCCAAATCGGCCGGCTCTACGGCGTCAGCCTTGCCGAAAAACCCGTGCCGGTGTGGCATGCCGACGTGCGCCATTTCGAGCTGCAAAAAGACGGCGAGACCATCGGCAGCGTCTATATGGATCTTTACGCCCGCGAAGGCAAACGCGGCGGCGCATGGATGAACGACTACAAAGGCCGCCGCCGCTTTGCCGACGGCGACAAAGCCGGCACGCTGCAGCTGCCCACCGCCTATCTGGTGTGCAACTTCACCCCGCCCGTCGGCGGCAAACAGGCGCGCCTGAGCCACGACGAAATCATCACCCTGTTCCACGAAACCGGCCACTGCCTGCACCACCTGCTCACCCAAGTGGACGAATTGGCTGTTTCCGGCATCAACGGCGTCGAGTGGGACGCAGTCGAATTGCCCAGCCAGTTTATGGAAAACTTCGTGTGGGAGTACGACGTGCTGGCGGCGATGTCCAGCCACGAAGACAACGGCGAGCCGCTGCCGCGCGAATTGTTCGACAAAATGACCGCCGCCAAAAACTTCCAGCGCGGCATGTTTATGGTGCGGCAGATGGAATTTGCCCTGTTTGATATGCGCATTTACAGCGAAACCGACGAAGGCAGCCTGAAAAACTGGCCGCAGGTGCTCGATGCCGTGCGCCGCGAAGTAGCCGTGGTGCCGCCCGCGCCCTACAACCGCTTTGCCAACAGCTTCGGCCACATCTTCGCCGGCGGCTACTCGGCCGGCTACTACAGCTACGCCTGGGCCGAAGTATTGAGCGCCGACGCCTACGCCGCCTTTGAAGAAAGCAGCGACGTTGCCGCCACCGGCCAACGCTTCTGGCAGGAAGTGCTCGCCGTCGGCGGCTCGCGCCCCGCCGCCGAGTCCTTCAAAGCCTTCCGCGGCCGCGAACCGAGCATCGACGCACTCCTGCGCCACAGCGGCTTTGCCGAAGCAGCCTGAAACCATCCGGCAGCCTGAAAACGAAAAAGTAGCCTGAAAACCCGTGCCGAGGGTTTTCAGGCTGCTTTGTTTGGGCTTTCAGGCTGCCTTTGCAGCAAAACCGCAAGCCGTTGCGGGTTTATTCGCCCAACTCTGCCGCCGCCTGCTGCGCCCAGGCCATGGTTTCGGCGAAGGCAGGACGGGCGGTGTGGCGCTCGATATAAGCGGAGAAAATGGGGTCGGCGGCATCGAGCACCTGCATGTTGCGGGAAAAGTGCAGCAGGAGGGCGGCATAGTACAAATCGAGTGCGCTAAAGCGGCCGCCGACGATATAGTCGTGTTCGGACAAATGCTTGCGCAGCACGCCGAAGGCTTCCTCGAAGCTGCCGTAGCCGATGCCGCTGTGGAATCTCGGGTGGTCCGACGGGCGGTCGAAGAATTTGTCCATGCAGGCGTATTCGAGCTGGATGCTGAAGCACAGCCAGCGGTAGTATTCGCCGCGCTCGATGCTTCCGGCGGCGGGAATCAGGTTTTTTTCGGGAAACTGCTCGGCCAGATAGGTGATGATGGCAATGGTTTCGGTGAGTATGGTGCCGCCGGCTTTGAGTGCGGGCACTTTGCCCAAGGGATTGACGGCCAGATAGTCCGCTTCATGCAGCTTGGCGGAGGACAGCGCCACAATATTGCACGGCGCGGCGCATTCTTTGAGCATCCACACGGCATAGGTGCCGCGCGAAAAGGGAGTGGTGTAAAGGGTGAGTTCGGGGGTAGGCATCATGCGCTCCTGTGTGTGGTGGGAAAGCGGCGATGATAGCACGGCGCTGCGACAGTTTCTGTCAGCAGCGTTTGGCGGCAAAGGCAGCCTGAAAGCGCCAAATTGCCTGCAAACGGCACTCCCTCTCCCGTCAAAACGGGGGAGGGAGCAAGGGGCGCGGCAGGAATGACGGCGGGCGGGCGTCAGCCATGCTAAAAGCAGCCTGAAAACCGCTAACAAGGTTTTCAGGCTGCTTTGTTTGGGTTTCAGGCTGCCTTTTGCCCGTCTGCGGGCGGCGTTTAAAACATTGAGCGGCCGCTGGCGGTTTTGTCGGGTACGGCTTGGATCACGTCCCAGTGTTCGACGATTTTGCCGGCTTTGTCAAATCGGAAAATATCGACCACGGCTTCGCCTTTGTCTTGCGGCGAGGTGCGGCTGAGGACGTGCAGCATCACCAAATCGCCGTCGGCCATCACGCGCTTGATCTCAGCGCGGGATTGGGGGTTTTCTTTTAAAAACGGCACAAACGCATCGACAAAAGCCTGTGCGCCGTCGGCGACGCCGGGGTTGTGTTGCAGGTAGGTTTTGCCGATGTAACGATCGGCGGCTTCCTGCACGCGGTGTTGGTTGAAGGCCATTTCGTAAAACGCCAGCGCGTTGGCTTTGTTGCGCTCGGCTTGGCTTTACGCGTGCGCTTTGGCGGGGGCGGCTTTGGCTTTGGGCGCGGCGTGGACGGCGGTGGTGCCGAGCGCGGCGGCGGTAAGCAGCAGGGCGATGGTTTTTTTCATGGGTTTTCCTTTCGATGGTGTGAAATGGGGTTTGCCGGTGGCGGCAGTGGATTTATTGCTTTCAGGCTGCCTGCGCTTACGCTTCGGCCACGGTAAAGCGCTCAAACAGGTGGGCGCGGTTTTCGGCATCGTCGGCAATCGCGGCAGCCAGGTCGGGCAGGGCGATGTCGGCGGAGCTGCCGTCGGCGTTGAGCAATACGTCGTCGGCGCCGGTGCGGTAGCGGCCGGTTTTTTCAAATTTCACCGGATTGACGGCAAACATGGCGGCGGGTGAGAGGAAAGCCCAGTTGACGTCGCGGCGTTCGCGCAGGCGGTTAAGCAATTCGCGGGCGGCGTTGGCGCCGGGATAGACGTCGGCGGGAAAATCGGGGGTGTCCACCAGCTGCAGACCGGGCGCGACGTTCAGGCTGCCCGCGCCGCCGATTACCAGCAGATAGGGCACTTCGGCGGCCTGCGCGGCGGCAATGATGTTGTCGGCGCCGCGCGTGAAATCGGCGGCCAGATTGGGGTTGTCCCAGCCGGGGTTGAAGGCGCTGACTACGGCGTCGAAGCCTTTAAGCTGCGCGGCAAAATCCGGCGCATTGACGTCGGCGGACACGGCACGGACATTGGCAGCCTGAAACACTTTGGCGCTGTTGCGGGCAAAGGCGGTAACGTCGTGGCCGCGTGAAGCCAATTCCTGTACCACGGCATTGCCGACCAGGCCTGTTGCGCCGATTACTGCGATTTTCATGGGATTTCCTTTCGTGAAGTTTGTGAAAACAGGCGCAGTATAGGCCGCCGCCGGCCGCTTGATAATCCGCCGCCGGCTGTTTATATTGTGAAGCCGAACTTAACAAAAGCAGCCTGAAATGCAAGACACCAAACCGCTTTTGGTCTTCGCCGCCGTACTCGAACACGGCAGCATGAACGCCGCCGCCGCCGCGCTGGGGATGACGCCTTCGGCGGTCAGCCAGCATATTTCGCGGCTGGAGGCGCTGCACGGGGTGAAGCTGCTCCACCGCAGTACGCGCCGCCTGTCGCCCACCGATGCCGGCCGCAGTCTCGGCATCCATTGCGCGCGCCTGCTGCACACGCTGGCCGATGCGCATCAGGCGCTGGAAAACCTGAAAACCGAAGCTGCGGGCGAAGTGCATATCGCGCTGGCATCGGTATTGGCCGACGCGCCGCCGTTTCAGGTTGCCCTGCAGCGGCTGCGGCAGGAATATCCCAATATCCTGCCGGTGCTGCACGCCGAAGACGCACTGGCCGACTTGCAGCGCGAGCCGATCGACATCGCCCTGCGCGGCGGCCTTACCGCGCTGGAAGCGCCCGATCTGATCGCCCGCCCGCTGGCTTCGTGGCGCTGGCAGATTTGCGCCGCGCCCGATTATCTGGCGCGGCACGGCACGCCGCAGCAGCCGGACGATCTGCACCGCCACCGCTGGATTTACTGCCTGCCGCTGCGCTTTGAAATGACGCGCGGCAGCGAGCGTTATCTGTTCGACGGCGCCGGCCACACCGCCTGCCGCCAGCTGGCCACGGTGCGTAGCCTGACTTTGGGCGGCCTGGGGCTGTCGCTGCAGCTCGAAGGCGAAGTGCGCGAACTGACCGCCCGCGGCCTGCTGCAGCCGCTGCTGGCCGATTGGACGCTGGGCGCGGTCGATTTGTACGCCGTAACGTCCGTGCGCGTGCAGTCGGCGAAAACCGAAGCGGTGCTGCGTATCCTGCAGGAATGCTTTGCCGCCGATGCCCAAAATTTTCAGGCTGCCTGAAAGCCGCAGGCAGCCTGAAAACACAGAATGCTGTGGTATAAAGCAGCAGGCGGCCGCTTGCAGGCAGCCTGAAAAACAACAAACATAAGGAGAAAGCATATGACAGAGGGCGGCAAACGCATCGTTTTCAAAGTAGGCACCAGCTCGCTGACCCATCCCGACGGCAGTCTCAACCGCAGCAAGTTGCACAACATCACGCGCCAGCTGGCGGTATTGCACGCGGCGGGGCATGAGTTGGTGTTGGTGTCCTCGGGCGCGATTGCGGCGGGCTTCGGCTCGCTCGGTTTTAAAAAACGGCCGACCCAAATCGCCGACAAACAGGCCGCAGCGGCGGTGGGGCAGAGCCTGTTGATGGAGGAATACACCGCCAATCTGCTGCTCAAAAACATCGTTTCGGCGCAAATCCTGCTCACGCGCGACGATTTTGCCGACAAGCGCCGCTATCAAAACGCCTTTCAGGCCATGAGCGTACTGCTCGCCCGCCGCGCCATTCCCATCATCAATGAAAACGACGCGGTGGCCGTGGCCGAAATCAAAGTAGGCGACAACGACACCTTGAGCGCCCAAGTGGCGGGCATGATGCAGGCCGATTTGCTGGTATTGCTCACCGATGTGGACGGCCTGTACACCGGCCATCCGCAGCGCGACCCCGCCGCCCGCCGCATCGAAAAAGTGGCGCAAATCAGCGCGGATTTGATTGCGATGGCAGGCGGCGCAGGCAGCGCCAACGGCACCGGCGGCATGCTCACCAAAATCAAAGCCGCCACGCTCGCCACCCACGCGGGCGTGCCGGTGTACATCTGCTCGTCGCTGCAAGGCGAAGCGCTGCTTCAGGCTGCCGCCGCGCAGGACAAAGGCACGCTGTTTGCCGCGCAAAAAACCATGAAAACGCAAAAGCAATGGCTGGCCTTTTACGCCGCCAGCCGTGGCACTTTGCACGTGGACGCAGGCGCGGAAACCGCGCTGGTGCGCGAGGGCAAAAGCCTGCTGGCTTCGGGCATCACAGCGGCGCAAGGCCAGTTTGCCGAGGGCGAAGTGGTTACGGTGTACAACGCCGAGGGCACGCATATTTTGGGCAAAGGACGGGTGAAAACCGATGCAGGCCGCTTGAACGCCCTGCTGGCCGCGCCCAAACCCAAAGGCGTGGTCATCCACCGTGATGATTGGATTACCGTTACGCCCGAGTTGGAATTGTTTTTGCATGAGATTTGAGCCCGTAGGTCGGATACTCGTATCCGACAACCCCGCTTTTCAGGCTGCCTTTACCCCGCAATAAAAACCACAAAGGAGAAAAAATGACCCCCACCCAAACCCTGTTCGAGCAAGTCAAACGCGCGAAAAAATCGGTGAACACCGCCGATACGCCAACCAAAAACCGCGCCCTGGCCGCGATGGCCGACGCGCTGGTCGCAGCCACGAACAACATTCTTGCCGCCAACCGCGCCGATATGGAAGCCGCCGCCGCGCATCTTTCCGCCGCCATGCTCGACCGTTTGCGCCTGGATGAAGCGCGGATTGCGGCGATGGCCGAGGGCATCCGCGCGCTTATTCCGCTGCCCGATCCGGTGGGCGCAACGCTGGATACGCGCACGCTGGAAAACGGTTTGACCATCCGCAAAATCCGCGTGCCGCTGGGCGTGGTCGGCATTATTTACGAGAGCAGGCCGAATGTTACGTCCGATGCCGCCGCGCTGGCGCTCAAAAGCGGCAATGCGGTGGTGTTGCGCAGCGGCAGAGAAGCCTACCGCTCCGCCGCCGCGATTGTCGCCGCGCTCAAAGCCGCGCTGGCCGGTTCAGACGGCATTTCGCCCGAGTGCATCCAGCTTGTGGAAGACACCAGCCGCGACAGCGCCCATGCGATGATGAAAGCCGTGGGCCACTTGGATTTGCTGATTCCGCGCGGCGGAGCGGGGCTGATACGCGCGGTAGTGGAAAACGCGCATGTGCCGGTTATCGAAACCGGCACCGGCATCTGCCATGTGTACATCGACCGCGACGCCGATTTGGACATGGCCTTAAACATCATCGACAACGCCAAAACCAGCCGCCCGTCGGTGTGTAATTCGGCCGAAGTGTGCTTGGTGCACCGCGACATCGCCGCCGAATTTCTGCCGCGTATGCAGCAGCGTTTGGTGGCTGAGCGGCAGGCGCAGGGTTTGACGCCGGTGGCGCTGCGTTTGGACGGTGCCGCGCGGCAATGGATTAGCGGCCAAGCCGCCGCCGAAGCCGATTTTGACACCGAGTTTTCCGACTATATTTTGGCGGTGAAAATCGTGGATTCGGTTGAAGCGGCCGTTGCCCATATCGACGCGCACAGCACGCGCCACTCCGATGCCATCGTTACCGCCAATGCCGACACCGCCCGCTATTTCGCCGCCCAAGTGGACAGCGCCGCCGTGTATGTCAACGCGTCCACCCGCTTCACCGACGGTGGCGAATTCGGCCTCGGCTGCGAAATGGGCATCTCCACGCAAAAACTCCACGCCCGCGGCCCGATGGGGCTCGAAGAGATGACGACTTACAAATACATCGTCGAAGGCAGCGGCCAGATACGTTAAAGCCGCCCGCAGGCAGCCTGAAAGGTTTTCAGGCTGCTTTTTTGCTTTCAGGCTGCCTGCGCCAAAGCAGCCTGAAAGCCCGCTGCCGCGCTATAATCTGCCTGTTAGACACGCCAAACGCAAAGGAAACGACTATGCCCGAATCCAACCGCATTCTGTGCCGCGAAACCAGCCTGCTGGCTTTTAACCGCCGCGTTTTGGCGCAGGCTTGGGACGAGAGCCTGCCGCTTTTGGAGCGGCTGCGTTTTCTGTGCATCGTGTCGTCCAATCTCGACGAATTTTTTGAAGTACGCATGGCGCGGCTCAAGCGCCAAGAGCGCGAGCAGCCGGATATCCTGTTTGATTCCGGCCTGACGCCGGCACAGACCATCGCCGCGGTGGGCGCGGAAGCCAAAAAGCTGATCGGCGAGCAGTACCGCCTGTTTAACGACGTGCTGGTGCCGGCGCTGGAGCGCGAAAACATCCGCTTTGTGCGCCGCAAAGACTGGACGCCCGAGCAGCGCGCGTGGATCGAAGGCTATTTCAACCGCGAGCTGCTGCCCATTCTCACCCCCATCGGCCTGGACGCTTCCCACCCGTTCCCGCGCCCGCTCAACAAATCGCTCAATTTCCTGGTCGAACTCAGCGGCAAAGACGCTTTCGGCCGCGCTTCGGGCATGGCGGTGGTGCAGGCGCCGCGCATTCTGCCGCGCGTGGTGCGGCTGCCTGAAGACATCAGCGGCGGCGGCGAAGCCTTTGTATTTTTGTCGTCGATACTGCACGAATATGTGTACAAACTCTTTCGCGGCATGGCGGTGGAAGGCTGCCACCAGTTCCGCCTGACCCGCGACAGCGCGCTGATGGTGGACGAAGAAGACCTGCGTAACCTGCGCACCGCCATCAAAAACGAATTGCACGACCGCGAATTCGGCGACGGCGTGCGCCTGGAAGTGGCCGAAGGCTGCCCCGAGCATCTTTCCGATTTTCTGCTGGCGCACTTCGGGTTGGCGCGCAGCGACCTTTACCGCGTGGACGGGCCGGTGAATCTGGTGCGGCTGATGGCGGTGCCCGATATGATCGACCGCCCCGATCTGCGCTTTACCCCTTATACGCCGCAGTTTCCCGCCGATCTGAATCCCAGCGAATCGATGTTCGACCAAATCGCCGCGCGCGATATTCTGCTGCACCACCCCTACCAGTCTTTCGATCCCGTGATCCAGTTTGTGCACGACGCCGTGCGCGATCCCGACGTTGTCGCCATCAAAATGACCATCTACCGCACCAGCACCCATTCCGAGCTGGCGCGCGCGCTGATGGCTGCCGCGCTCGCCGGCAAGCAGGTAACGGTAGTCGTCGAACTGATGGCGCGCTTTGACGAAGCCAATAATGTGAACTGGGCGGGGCGGCTGGAAGAAGCCGGCGCCCACGTGGTGTACGGCGTGTTCGGCTACAAAGTCCACGCCAAAATGGCGCTGGTCATCCGCCGCGAAAACGGCAGCCTGAAAAGCTACGCCCATCTGGGCACCGGCAACTACCACCAGGGCACGTCGCGCATCTACACCGATTTCGGCCTGTTCACCGCCGATACCGCCATCACCCGCGATGTCAACGCACTCTTTATGGAAATCACCGGCTTAGGCCAGGCCACCAAGCTGAAAAAAGTGTACCAAAGCCCGTTTACCCTGCACAAAATGGTGATGGACGCCATCGAACGCGAAACCGCCAACGCCGCCGCCGGCCGCCCCGCCCGCATCATCGCCAAAATGAATTCGCTGATCGAGCCGCAGGTCATCGAAGCGCTCTACCGCGCCAGCGCTGCCGGCGTCGAAATCGACCTGATCGTGCGCGGCATGTGCGCCCTGCGCCCCGGCGTGCCCGGCCTGTCCGACAACATCCGCGTGCGCTCGGTAATCGGCCGCCTGCTCGAACACGCCCGCGTCTATTACTTTTACAACGGCGGCGCCGAAGACGTGTACATCGCCAGCGCCGACTGGATGGGGCGCAACTTCTTCAACCGCATCGAAACCGCCACCCCCGTGCTCGACCCCGCGCTCAAAGCGCGTGTCATCCGCGAAGGCCTGCAACTGGCGCTCGCCGACACCGCCAAAGCCTGGCAGATGGACGGCAGCGGCCACTACGAACGCATCCGCCCCGCCGCCGGCGAAGCCCCCGCCGGCGTACAGGAAACCCTGCTGGCCGAATACGCCTGCTGACGCCCCCAGCCGTTTTCAGGCTGCCCGACGATACGCAGGGCAGCCTGAAAAAGCAAAAGCAGCCTGAAACCCCCCTTTCAGGCTGCCTGATTCCCCCGTTTTTACCGAACCGAAAGGAAACCCATGAAACCCCGTCTAACCGCCCTTGCCGCCGCGCTGCTGCTGGCCGGTACCGCCCACGCCGGCAGCCTGAAAAGCCTGCCGCTGGACGATGCCGGCTGCGCGAAAAATCTGGAACTGCAGCGCGGCGAGCGCTACCGCATCAACGGCCGCGCCAAGGACGTCCTGCTGGTCATCTCCGAGAAGGTCGGTTTCAGCGTGCACACTTTGGGCGGTAAACCGCTGCCCGTCGAAACCCGCCATGTGATGGACAACGGCCCGCCCTTTGATTCCGTCCGCGCCGCGCGCCTGAAAAAAGGGCGTTTTGTCTTAAACATCACCCAAAGCGGCACCGCTTCGCTTATCTGCGTTCATGCCGACGGCTGAACGCGGGTTTTGCCGCCGCCAAAAGGCAGCCTGAAAGCCTTTCAGGCTGCTTTCTCCCTCCCTTAACAGAAAGGAAATCCCATGAAATCCCGTTTCGCCCTTCTCACCGCCTTGCTGCTGCTGGCTGGCGCTGCCCACGCCGGCAGCCTGAAGAGCCTGCCGCTGGACGATACCGGCTGCGCCGAAAACCTGAAACTGAAAAGCGGCCAGCGCTACCGCATCGACAGCCGCTCCGACGATGCCCTGCTCACCGTGGACGGCGATGCCGGCTTTGCCGTACGCAACGCCAAAGGCCGCCGCCTGCCCTCCGAGCTCGGCCACGACGGCGACAGCGGCGCCGCATTCCGGTTTGTCGAACTGAACAAAGGCCGCTACACCTTCAGCGTAAGTAAAAGCGGTACCGTCAAACGCATCTGCGTCAACGCCGCCAACTAAGCCCTGCCGTTTGGCAGGGAGCGGGCAGGCCGTCCCCAAAAAAAGCAGCCTGAAAACCGAAATCCGGCTTTCAGGCTGCTTTTTTGCCAATGGGAAACCGGCTGCTTACAGCCCCAAATCCCAGTTGCCGACGTCGGGTTCGACGCAGAAGTCGTCGTGGCAGTTTTCGTAGTAGCGGAAGACCGCGTCGATCACTTCGTCTTCGCTGTCGCACAGGCGGATAAGCTGCATGTCGTCTTTGCCGATCAGGCCGCGCTCGGCGAGCTGCTGCTGCATCCACTCGAGCAGGCCGCGCCAGAATGCGCTGCCGACGAGAATAATCGGCCGCTGCGGGATTTTGCCGGTTTGCACCAGCGTCAGGCTTTCAAAAAATTCGTCGAGTGTGCCGAAGCCGCCGGGCATCACGATATAGGCCAGCGCGTGTTTGACAAACATCACTTTGCGCGGGAAAAAATGCTGGAAGGTTACCGACAAATCCTGATAGGGATTGGCGTGCTGCTCGTGCGGCAGCACGATGTTGAGGCCGACGGCGGGACTGCGGCCGGCGTGCGCGCCTTTGTTGGCGGCTTCCATAATGCCGGGGCCGCCGCCGGAAATCACGGCGAAACCGGCGTCGGAGAGTTTGCGCGCCAGGCTTTCGGCAAACAGGCAGTCGGGATGGTCGGCGGCTAGGCGGGCGCTGCCGTAGATGCTCACCGCCGGCTGCACCGCGCGCAATTCTTCGCCGGCCTGGACGAATTCGGACAGGATTTTCAGCAGGTGGTAGCTTTCGCGCGCGCCGATTTCGCGGCGCTGGGTTTCCGGCAGCATCGGCTGCGGCAGTTTGTGTTGCAGGGTCATGCTTGGCTCCGATAGAAGTTTTTTCAGGCTGCCTGCGGGGCAAAGGCAGCCTGAAAGACGGGGAAAACGGCTAGCCGCGCGCGCCGATGGCCAGCTCTGCGGGCAGCGACAGATGGCTTAAGCCAGGCAGGCTGGCAAAGCCTTCTTCGCGCACGATGCGGCAGAAGTCGCGCAGATAAACGCGCTTGGCGTCTTCGCTGCGGATGGCGGCATACAGTTCGCTCTGCAGCGGCGTATCGCCGATTTGGCGGGTAACGATGTAGTTTTTCTCCACATAGGGCATCACCGACCAATACGGCAGCGCGGCAATCCCGCGGCGGCTGGCCACCAGCTGCACGATGGCGATGGTCAGCTCGCTGTGGCGGCGCGCCGGATTGACGCCCTGCGGCAGCAGCACTTTGCGCAGCAAATCGAGCATATCGTCGGGCACCGGATAGCTGATCAGGGTTTCGTCGGCAAAGTCCTGCGCCTGCCACACTTCTTTGCCGGCCAGCGGATGGTCGGGCGCGCAGATGCCGACCATTTCGTAGGCAAACAGCGGCTCGTAGGCGATGTCTGCCTGCGGCACCGCTTCGGACACAATCGCCACGTCGGCGCGGCGGCTCAGCAGCAGGCCGACCGGATCGGCCTGGAAGCCGGACACAATGTCCAATTCCACCTGCGGCCATTGCGGGCGGAACACGCCCATCGCCGGCATCAGCCAGTCGAAGCAGGTATGGCATTCCACCGCCAGCCGCAACTCGCCCGCTTCGCCGTGGACAATCTGGATCAGGTCGCGCTCGGCGTCGGCCACGCGCGGCAGCAGCTCGCGTGCCAGCTTCAGCAGCCGCTCGCCGGCCGGCGTAAAGCGCAGCGGAGCCGACTTGCGCTCAAACAGCGGCGTTTCAAAATGGTTTTCCAGTAGCCGGATCTGGTGCGAGAGCGCCGACTGGGTGAGAAACACCCGCTGGGCGGCCAGCGACACGCTGCCGGTTTCCTGCAGGGCGACTAGGGTGCGCAGATGGCGCAGTTCGACTATCGATTCCATAAGGCGGATTTTTTCAGGCTGCCTGTGCGGCATTAAACGAAGCAAAGCGCAAAACAAACGCGGGCGGATGCCCTGCGGCCGCATTCTACACGTTTCAGGCTGCCTTTTGCTTTTACACCGCCGAAGGCAGCCTGAAAGTGCGGTATCATCGCGCGTTTGTTTTTCAGGCTGCCCCATTCAGAAAGGAAACCCCCATGACCCGCAACGAACAACTTTTCACCCGCGCCAAAAACATCATTCCCGGCGGCGTCAATTCGCCCGTGCGCGCCTTCGGCAGCGTCGGCGGCGTGCCGCGCTTTATCCAAAAGGCCGAGGGCGCCTATGTGTGGGATGCCGACGGCACGCGTTATATCGATTATGTCGGCTCATGGGGGCCGGCGATTGTCGGCCACGCGCATCCCGAAGTGATTGAAGCCGTGCGCGAAGCGGCGTTGGGCGGGCTGTCGTTCGGCGCGCCCACCGAGGGCGAAATCGTGATTGCCGAAGCCATCGCCAAACTCGTGCCCAGCGTCGAGCAGGTGCGTTTGGTGAGCTCGGGCACGGAAGCCACCATGTCGGCCATCCGCCTGGCGCGCGGCTTTACCGGCCGCGACAAAATCATCAAATTCGAGGGCTGCTACCACGGCCACTCCGACAGCCTGCTGGTCAAAGCGGGCAGCGGTTTGCTCACGTTCGGCAACCCGTCGTCCGCCGGTGTGCCCGCCGATTTCACCAAGCACACGCTGGTGCTGGAATACAACAATGTCGCGCAGCTGGAAGAAACCTTCGAGAAAATCGGCGGCGAAATCGCCTGCGTCATCGTTGAGCCCTTTGCCGGCAATATGAACTTGGTGCGGCCGTCTGAAACCTTCGTCCAAGTCCTGCGCGAACTCACCGCCAAACATGGCGCGGTGCTAATTTACGACGAAGTGATGACGGGTTTTCGCGTCGCGCTCGGCGGCGCGCAGTCGCTGCACGGCATCACGCCCGATTTGACCACCATGGGCAAAGTGATCGGCGGCGGTATGCCGCTGGCGGCGTTTGGTGGGCGCAAAGACATTATGGCCGCCATCTCCCCGCTCGGCGGCGTGTATCAGGCCGGCACTTTGTCGGGCAACCCCGTCGCCGTGGCCGCCGGTTTGAAAACGCTGGAAATCATCCAGCGCCCCGGGTTCTACGAAAACCTGGCCGCGCGTACCGAACAGCTGGTGCAAGGCTTTCAGGCTGCCGCCGCAGCTGCAGGCGTCGCCTTCTGTGCCGACAGCGTGGGCGGCATGTTCGGCCTGTATTTTGCCGACGGCCTGCCGCAAAACTACGGCGACATGGCACGCTCCAACGTGGACGGCTTCAAAACCTTCTTCCACGGCATGCTGGATAAAAACGTCGCCTTCGGGCCTTCGGCCTACGAAGCAGGCTTCGTCTCCGCCGCGCATACGCCTGAGCTGATTGAAGAAACCGTCGCCGCCGCCAAAGAAGTGTTTCAGGCGATGGCCGTCTGAAAAAACTGAAAAAAGCAGCCTGAAAGCGGAAAAACCGGCTTTCAGGCTGCTTTTGTATGCCTTTATTTCGAGTAGTCTCCGAACCAGAACTCGCGAAACATGATCGGATACACCGTTACCGTGGCGATGGCATCCGCTGCCAGGGTAAACGGGGTGAACAGGACGGCGGCGGCTTTCTTGCCGACGGAGGCGGATTTGATGTAGGAGCGGCCAATTTGCACCGGCAGGCGGCTCTCGAAACGGTATTCGGCGGGTACTTTCAAATTGCCGACGGCGTAAATTTTGCCGGTAACCGCGCTGCAGGTTTCGTAGCCGTCCGGTTTTTTGTCAAAACCCAAAGCGGCAAGCTGTTTGGCTTCGGCGGGATTGTCGGTTTGGTAGCCCAGGCAGTATTCGCTGCGGAACGTTCCGTTTTCTTGGCGAGACTCTAAAACAAAGGTGTTGTTTCTGTAGCGCTTATTTTCTTCAAGATCGCCCTTGCTTTTGAAAGAAAAGGCTTTGGGAAATTGCGCGCGCAGCTGCGCCAGGTGCTGCGGGCTTTCCTTATCCTGGTCTAAAACGTACCAGTATTTTTCGCCTACCATAATCAGGCTGCCTTTTTTAAACTGGCTGCTGTCGGCGGTGGCAACGGCAAAGGCGGTAATGTTGTCGCTCTCGTCTGCGGCAAATTCGTAGTATGAGCCGGCCATGCGCTCCCACATGATGCCGGTCATACAGCCGCCCAGCAGCAGGCAGACGGCAAGGGTGGGGATAAGGGCTTTTTTCATGGGGGGGTTCCTTTGTGTGTTAGGGTCTGCAGAATGTAGCACACGATGCCCGATTGGGCAGCCTGAAAGCGGTTTTGCCGTTTTCAGGCTGCTTTTTGTGTGTCTTTTGCGCCGTGTTTTTGTGTGCGGCGGCGCAAAACGGGGCGGATTGTCGTTTGGATTTCGCATCTTCGGCTACAAACTGCCGCTGTTTGGGGCAGCCTGAAACTTTTCAGGCTGCCTTTACGCTTTTTAGTGTTGTGTAGGTTTGTGTTATCTTAATGGCGGGCGGCAGATTCTGTGTCGGCCGCGCCAACCAAGAAAAACCATTAGGAGAGATTTATGAACCATCCTACTTCGTCCGCGCCGGACAAGCGCCAGCCGGACAATGTCGAGCTTTTGAGCGCGCAGGCGCCGATTACCAATTTCCGCGGTCTGCTGATTGCGCTGGTGGCGGCAGCGGTAAGCGCGGCGCTCTATCAAATCCTGCCTTACGAGAGCAATGTCAATAAAGGGCTGTGCATTCTGGCCTTTGTGGCGATTATGTGGTTTACCGAAGCGGTGCACATCACCGTAACCGCGCTGATCGTGCCGCTGTTTGCTATCTTGTTTCAGATTCCCGAAATGGGCACCAAGCAGGCGCTGGCGGGCTTTGCCGACCCGATTATCTATGTGTTTTTCGGCGGCTTCGCGCTGGCGACGGCGCTGCATATGCAAAAGCTCGACCGCAAAATCGCCGTGTGGCTGATTTCGCTTTCGCGCGGCAATACTTTTGTCGCGGTGCATCTTTTGTTTTTGGTTACGGCGGTGCTGTCGATGTGGATCAGCAATACGGCAACGGCGGCGATGATGCTGCCACTGGCGATGGGGCTGATGAGCCATCTGGACAAGGAAAAAGACCGCAATACTTTCGTATTCGTGCTGCTGGGCATCGCCTATTGCGCCAGCATCGGCGGGCTGGGTACGGTGGTCGGCTCGCCGCCGAACGCGATTGCCGCCAAGGCGCTGGGCTTGGATTTTGCCGGCTGGATGAAGTTCGGCCTGCCGATGATGCTGGCGCTGTTGCCGCTGATGCTGTTTTCGCTGTTTATCGTGCTCAAACCCAATCTGTCGGCCAAAGTGCAGGTGGAACACGAAGACATCCCGTGGACGCTGCACCGCGTGATTGCGCTGCTGATTTTTCTGGCCGCCGCGGTGGCGTGGGTGCTGGGCAAGCAGATTGAAGAGCGTTTCGGCATCAAAAACCCCGATACTTTCGTGGCATTGACTGCGGCGGTGGCGGTGGTGGTGTTCGGCGTGGTGCGCTGGCGCGAAGTGGCGCGCAATACCGACTGGGGCGTGCTGCTGCTCTTTGGCGGCGGTATCACCCTGAGCACGCTGCTGCAAAAATCGGGCGCATCCGCCGCGCTGGGGCAGGAAATGGCGGGCGCTTTTGTGCTGGCGCATCCGTTTATTGTGATTTTGGCGGTATCGACCTTTATCATTTTCCTTACCGAGTTCACCAGCAACACCGCTTCCGCCGCGCTATTGGTGCCGGTGTTCGCCAGCGTCGCCGAGCAGATGGGCATGCCCAAGGAAGTGCTGGTGATGGTCATCGGCATCGGCGCGTCTTGTGCCTTTATGCTGCCGGTGGCGACGCCGCCCAATGCGATTGTGTTCGGCACCGGCATCGTTACCCAGCGCGATATGCTTAAAGTGGGCATGGTGCTGAACCTGCTTTCAATCGCGCTGGTGGCGGCGTGGGCGTATTTCTTTTTGATGTAAACCGCTGCCAAGCGCAAAAAAAAGCAGCCTGAAACGGTTTTTCCCGTTTCAGGCTGCTTTTTTCAGGCTGCCTGCCATGTGCCGCAGGCAGCCTGAAAGCATTTATTCCGTTTCCGTTTCGGCGAGCAGCGCCAGCAGTTCGGCGCCGTAGCGATTGCTTTTTTCTTCGCTGATGCCGTGCACGGTTTGCAGCTCGGGCAGGGTTTGCGGGCGGCGGGCGGCGAGAGCGCGCAGGGTGATTTTGCTGAGTATTTGGTGTTCGGCCAGCTCTTGGGTGCGGGCGGTGTCGGCGCACCAGCGGTTCAGGCGGCGCATAACGGCGCGCTCGCGCTTGGCTTCGGGCGGCAGGCTGTGGGCGTAGGGTTGGCAGACTTCGAGCATGGCGGCGCCGTATTTGGCGATGCGCACGGCGCCGAGACCGTAAACGGCGGCCAGGTCGGCGTCGGTTTCGGGGGTGAAGGCAACCATGTCGCGCAGGCTGTCGTCGGGGCAGACGCTGTGCTCGGGGCAGCCTTCGGCATCGGCGGTTTCGCCGCGCCATTGCGTGAGCGCCTGCCACAGGGCGCGGTCGCGGCTGCTGTGGAGAAATTCGTCTTCGGGGTTTTCAGACTGACCAGCGGGGCTTTCAGGCAGCCTGAAAGCGCTGTCGCCGCTGTCGGTTTCGCTGCCGATGCTGCGGCAGATGTCGAGAATCTCGCTGCCGAATTTGTCGATTTTGGCGTCGCCCAAACCATAGACTTGGTGCAGGTCATCGCTGGTTTCAGGCTGCGTTTGGACGATGCTTTGCAGGGTTTTGTCGCCGCAGATGATGTAGGCGGGGACGTTGTCGGCGCGGGCGCGTTCGCTGCGCCATTGTTTGAGCGCCTGCCACAGCCGCTCTTCGCGCTCGGTGCGCAGCCATTCGCTTTTCTGCGGCACTTGGATGGCGGATTTTTCGCGTTTGAGCGTGCGCAGCATCACGCGCTGTTCGCCTTTGAGTACGGCGCGGGCGGCGGGGGTGAGCAGCAGTGCCTGGTGGTTGGCGGTGTCGTTGTCGAGCAGCCCCAGGCCGATGCATTGGCGCACGATGGCGCGCCAGTCTTTGTCGCTGCGTTTGGCGCCGATGGCGAAGGTGGAGAGTGTGTGGTGGCCGTTGCGGCGGATCCAGTCGTCGTCTTTGCCGCGCAACACGTTGATCACGTAGCCGGCAGCAAAGCTCTGGCCGACGCGGTACACGCAGCTCAGCAGCTTTTGCACGTCTTCGGTGGCGTCGAAGCGCTCGGGCGGGTGCAGGCAGTTGTCGCAGTTGCCGCAGGGTTCGGACGTTTCGCCGAAATGGCGCAGCAAAAGCTGGCGGCGGCAGCCGGCGGTTTCGCAGACGTCGAACATGGCGTTGAGCTTTTGGATTTCGATTTGCTTTTGCCAGTCGTCGGCGCCGCTTTCCTGAATGCGCTCTTTCAGGAGTACGAGATTGTTCATGCCGTAGCACAGCCAGCTGGCGGCGGGCAGGCCGTCGCGGCCGGCGCGGCCGCTTTCCTGATAGAAATGTTCGATGCTCTGCGGCATGTCGAGATGGCAGACAAAGCGCACGTCGGGTTTGTCGATGCCCATGCCGAAGGCGACGGTGGCGACGATGATGATGCTGTCTTCGCGGATAAAGCGGCTTTGGTTGGCGCTGCGGGTGTCCATGCTCAGGCCGGCGTGGTAGGGCAGGGCGTTGAAGCCGTTTTCGCAGAGAAAGGCGGCCACGTCTTCCACGCTTTTGCGGCTCAGGCAGTACACAATGCCGCTGTCGCCGGCGGGGCGGCGCTTGAGAAAGTCCAAAAGCTGCTTTTTGCCGTTGTTTTTTTCGATGATTTGGTAGTAGATGTTCGGCCGATCGAAGCTCGATACGAACTCGGGGGCGGACTGCAGGTGCAGATAATGTTTGATGTCGGCGCGGGTTTCGGCATCGGCGGTGGCGGTGAGTGCGATGCGCGGCACGGCGGGATAGCGCTCGGCCAGCAGCCCCAGCGCGCGGTATTCGGGACGGAAATCATGCCCCCACTGGCTCACGCAGTGGGCTTCGTCGATGGCAAACAGGCTGACGGCGGTGTGGTCGAGAAAACGCAAAAAACGCTCGGAAACTAGCCGCTCGGGGGCAACGTACAGCAGTTTCAGGCTGCCTTCGCGGATGTCGTCGGCCAGATCGCGCACCGTTTGCGGCGGCGTGCCGCTGTGCACCGCCGCCGCATGCACGCCGGCCGCACGCAGCGCGGCTACTTGGTCGTCCATCAGCGCAATCAGCGGAGACACCACCACCGCCGTGCCTTCGCGCAGCAGCGCCGGAATCTGATAGCACAGAGACTTGCCGCCGCCGGTGGGCATCAGCACCAGCGCGCTGCCGCCGCCGGCAAGCGTATCGACAATCTCGGCCTGGCGGCCGCGGAATTCGGGATAGCCGAAAACGTCGCGCAGGATCTGCAGGGCGCTGGAATGGGGCATGGCGGGCTTACCTTCGGGGCAGGTTCGTGGCAAAATCGCGATTTTAACATTTCAGGCAGCCTGAAGAAGCTGTTTTCAGGCTGCCTGAAAGCGCAACCGCTGGAGAGCGCCCATGAAGCCACTACTGCCCGCCATTCTCGCCACCGCCCTGCTGCTGTCCGCCTGCGCGGGCGACGGGCCGGTACAGTCCAAACTGCCCGACGACCCCGCCGCCAAAGCGCTCGGCATCTGGAAAGACCTGGGCGACATCCGCGAGGGAAACATCCGCGCCGCCTACGACACCGGCAGCATCAAACGCAGCGGCGACACCGTGCGTCTGCGCGACCGCAAAATCGTGCTCAAGCCGGAAAAAGAGAGCTACCACAACACGCCGCGTTTCCAAACCGCCATCGGCGAATGGGAATTGGACTGCAAAAAACGCACCTTCCGCCTGCTGGAAATCCACCTGTGGGACGAAAACAAAAAACTGGTATCGCACCGCAAATACACCGCCGCCCAAGCACCCGCCCGTCCGGTAGTGCCCAACAGCCCGGCACTCAAACAGCTCGAGCTGGCCTGCGGCTCTTAAATGTCCGTCTGAAAAAGGCAAAAGCAGCCTGAAAACCGTATTGGCGGTTTTCAGGCTGCTTTTTGGGGTTTGGATAGGGTGGAAACGGTACAGTATTGTAGCTTGGGTCGAGACCCAACACGGTAGAACACCCTTGCGGATGTTGGATTTGGCAACCCAAGCTACATCCTGCTGAAAACAGCATAAAGGCAGCCTGAAAACTTTGTTATCGGTTTTCAGGCTGCTTTTTGGATTTGGGACGGGGTGGAATCGGCGCTGGTTTTTGGTGCGCGGGGCGCACCCTACTTGTGCCATCCCGCCGCAATCCCGCTGTAGGGTGCGCCCCGCGCACCGTTTTGCGTTTGGCGGCGGTTTTCAGGCTGCCGGTGTTTCGTCTTCGTTTTCCAGCGCTGCCTGCAGGGCGGCTTCGATGCGGTCGGCATCGAAGGATTTGGCGATCAGCTCGAAGCGGCTGTCGCGGCGCCAGGCGACTTGGTTGGCGCCCCATTGGCCGTCGGTCCAGTTGAGCCAGACCCAGGTGCCGAGCACTTGGAATACGCCTTTGGCGCGCACCAGGCCGTCGGCGAGCGCGGGCAGGTCGTTGAAAAACTGGGTGAGCCGCTCGCCGTCGAAATTGCGGCCGGCGGGGAAGGTGTAGCCCTGCGACTGGAAGCCGAGGGTGTTTTCCGGCAGCACTTTGACGCGGTAGCGCGATTTTTCCGCCACCGGCAGATCGAGCCAGGCGATGTCGATTTCGGCGTTTTGTACTTCGGCCACCAGCGTTTTCGGCGGAAACAGGGCAGCGGCCTGCTTGCGGAAGGTCTCGAGCGTAGCGGCATCGCACAGGTCGGTTTTGTTGGCGACCAAAACGTCGCACACGCCGACCTGGTCTTTGTAGAGCGGGTTGGCGGCGTAATCGGGATTGGTGAACTGGCGCGGATCGACAAGGGTGAAGACGGCGGCGATTTCCAGCGCGTCGGCAAACTCGGGAGATTTGAGTTCGTCGATTACGCCGGCGGCATGCGCCAGCCCGCTGGCTTCGATCAGGATACGGTCGGGGCGGCGCTTGGTGAGCATTTTGCGCACGGTGTCGCCCATCTGGCCGCCGGCGGTGCAGCACAAACAGCCGCCGGAGATTTCGGCCACCGGAATGCCGTTGTCGGCCAGCACCGCGCCGTCGATGCCGATTTCGCCGAATTCGTTGACGATCAGCAGCCATTGTTCGGCGGGGCTTTTTTGCTGCAGCAGGCGGCGCAGGGCGGTGGTTTTGCCGGTGCCGAGAAAGCCGGAAAACAGGTGGACTTTGGTTTTTAATGACATTTGGCGCAGATTCCGGTGAGAACGACGTGTTCTTCGTTAAGGTTGAAGCCGCCGGCGGCAACGGCCGAGCGCAGTGCCGCCCATTCGGCGGTCAGGCTTTGCTCGTCCACCGCGCCGCATTCGGTGCAGACCAAAATAAAGCTGCTGTTGTGTTCGTGGGCGCCGGCGTGGCAGTGGCTGTCGCAGTCGTGGCGGGCGTGGGTGCACAGCACATAGCCGTTGACGGCGGGGATTTTGTGCAGCACGCCGTGTTCCGCCCAAAAGTCGAGCGCGCGGTAGGCGGTGGGCGGGGCGACTACCGAGGCGCTGCTGCGCTGCATCTGCGCCAGCACGGTATAGGCTTTGATCACGCCGTCGAACTCAAGCACGATGTCGAGCACCTGCTCGCGCAGGGGGGTAATCTGCAGGCCGCTTTTGCGGCATTGGTCGAGGATTTTTTGTTTGGTTTCCATAATGTGCTGCCTGAAAAAGATGCGCCATTATATAGGGAAACGCGCGGTTTTTCAGGCTGCCGCGGTCGCAGCGGCGTTTTGCCGCTATACTGCGTGCCGCCGGCAGCCTGAAAGCCTTTCAGGCTGCCTTAAAGCCGGAACAACACACGATGAACCAGCCCTTTTCTTCGCTTTTGATGATGTGCGGCGGCGGCATGCGCTTCGGTGCCTATTTGGGCGCTTATGCCGCTTTGTGCGAGCGCGGCCGCCGCCCCGATGCGCTGCTGGCGTCCTGCGGCGGCGGTTTTGCCGCGCTCACGGTGGCGCTGGCGCCGCAGCCGGAAGATGCCCGCCGCCTGCTGTGTTCGCCGGCGATGCACCGCGTGCTGATGCTGGCGTGCGCATCGTCGGCACCGCGCCGGCAGACGCTTTTTCAGGCTGCTTGGCGCTGGTATCTCTACCGTTCGCCGCAGCGGCTGGCGCGTTATCTGGCGGCGGAGGGCTTCGATTATCTGGCGGACGAACTGGCGCGGCTGGCGCTGTTTGCGCTGGCCGACGGCGCAAACGCGCACAACTGGCTCGATCCGCTGTTTCAGGCTGCCGGCGGCATTCGGGCGGATGCGCCCGCGCTGCTGATCTCTGCCGCGCGGTTGGAAAACGAAAACGGCCGGCCGCGGCTGCGCCAGCTGCTGTTTGCCCCGAGCGCTCAGGCGCCGCTGCCGGCGGTGCCCGACTGCGCCACCGCCGCGCTGTCGCCGCGGATTGCCGCCGCCGTCGAAATACGGCCGCTCAAGGATTGGCAGGCGGCGCTGTATGCCACCATCAGCGATATGTATTATCTGGCGCCGCTGTCCGCGCCCGAGGGCGGCGTGTATCTGGGCGGCGTGGTCGATCTGCTGCCCATCGAACAGGCGGCGGCGCTGGCCGGCACCGTGTACGCCGAGCACAAACCGCCCTACGCCCGCGCCCTTGCCCTGCCCGCCATCGCCCGCGTGCTGGGTTTCGACGCCGAAGCGCGCCGCCAGCAGGCTGCCGCTTTTGCCGCCCCCGCCGGCCGCATCCTGCGCCTGCCGTTTGCCGATATCCGCACCGCGCTGCGCGGGCACTGCCCGAGCCGCCGCTTCAACCTGCGCAGCGGCCGCATCGAACCGCAGGCCGTGCCGTATGCCGCTTTCGCCGCGCAAATGGCCGCGCAGTGGGACTACGGCTACCGGCGGGCACAGCAGATGCTGGAGCAGGCAGCCTGAAAGACTTGCCAAAGCCAAAAACCTTATCCAAATGACGTCGTTTATTGTTTTCAGGCTGCTTTGGGCATTTTGCAAAGCAGCCTGAAAACGGCAGATGGCACTTCAAACGTAAAAAGCAGCCTGAAACGGCTTTCAGGCTGCTTTTAGGGGTAGGGCAGCCTGAAACGCCTTTGCGCTTTCCGCTACAATGCCGCTGTTTTTACCGCGGGCGCCGCGTTTTCAGGCTGTCTTGCCCGTTCAACCGTTCCCAGCAAAGGAGCCGATATGGAATCCCAACCCGCCATTCTGATTATCGGCGGCAGCAGCGGCATCGGGCTGGCGCTGGCGCGGCGGCACGCGGCCGAAGGCTGGCGGGTGGCGGTGGCCGGCAGCAGCGCCGCCAAGCTCGACACCGTGCGCGCTGAGTTTCCGGCGTGGCAGACTTTCGTTGCCGACTTGCGCGATGCGGCCGCAAGGCAGCGGTTGTTTGCCGAAATCGACGCCGCCAGCGTGCGCTACCGGCGGGTGGTGTATGCCGCCGGCCGCTATCTCAACGAGCGGGTGTTTACATTAAACCGTGACGACAGCGCGGCGATGCTGGCGGTCAATCTGCAGGCCTTTGCCGACTGCTTTGACTGGGCGGCGGCGCATCTGCAAAACGGCGGCGCCGGCGGCGAAATGGTGTGCATCGCTTCGTCGGCCGGCTTGCTCAACTATCCCTATGCCAGCCTGTACGCCCAATGCAAGCGGGCGATGCTGGCCTGCGCCGATGCCTACCGCACCGCGCTCGCTCCGTTCGGCATACGGGTGCTGGCCGTCGCCCCCGGCTATGTCGATACCGCCGCCCTGCGTGCTTTAAACGGCGGCGATGCCCGCCACAAGCCGTTTCTGGTCAGCGAAGAACGCGCGGTTGCCGAGATTCTCGCCGCACTCTCCGCCGGCCGCGACACGCTGGTCTTCCCCCGCCGCATGCGCCTGCTGCTCTTTTGCTGTGCGCTGCTGCCTAAGCCGCTGCTGGCATGGGCGATGCGCCGCAAGCTCGATAAAAAAGTGCTGCACCGCCCGCCTGCCGGCGGCAAACAATAGCGGCGCAAAAAAGCAGCCTGAAAACCATTATTCGGTTTTCAGGCTGCTTTTGCGTTTGTCATGCTGTTCGTCGTTTTCAGGCTGCCTGTTGCCGCCGTCTGGGTAGCGAGCGGGCAGGCAGCCTGAAAAAAACCGGATGCTTGGGCATCCGGTTTTTGCGGGCGGTTTAGCGTTTTTTACCGGTTACGGTAGCGATCGCCAGGTTGGTGTCGCGTTTGAGCGCCACGCTCTGCACGCCTTCGGGGTATTGGATGTCGGACAGGTGCAGGATGTCGCCGGCTTGGACGTTGGCGCAGTCCAGAATCAGGGCTTCGGGAATGTTTTTCGGATCCAGAATCACGTCAACGGTGTTGCTCAGCAGCGATACGCGGCCGCTTTGCAGCTTCACGGCCTGTGAGTTTTCGGCGTTGACGATGTGAACCGGCAGGCGCATGCGCAGCGGCTCGTTGCTGTTTACCGCTTGGAAGTCAATGTGCAGCACTTGGCGTTTGAAGGGGTGCATCTGGTAGTCGCGCACGATTACGTCTTGGCTTTTGCCGTCGATGTTCAGCTTGAGAATGCGGTTGAAGAAGGACTCTTTTTCCAGCGCGTAGAACATTTCTTTGTGGTCTACGGCGATGGCTTGGGCTTCTTGTTTGTCGCCGTAAACAACGGCGGGAACTTGTCCGCTTTTGCGCAGGCGGCGGCTCGCACCAGTACCTTGTTCGCTGCGGATCGTTGCTTGGATTTCGTTAGACATGGTTTTTCCTTAAAGTGGGAAATGAAAATACCGCTTCCGGGCTGCGACCAACCCTGCGGCAGGCTTTGCAGGCAGCCTGAAAAGGGCAAAAACGCTTTTCAGGCTGCCTGTTCGGTTCGGCTAGGGCAGAAACAGCGCGCCGGGCTGAACCAAATCTTCGTTAAACAAATAGGACACCGATTCTTCGTTGCTGATGCGGCGCACGGTTTCGGCCAGCAGGCCGGCGATGGTTACCTGGCGGATGCGGCCGCAGTTTTTGGCGGTGTCCGAGAGCGGAATGGTGTCGGTTACCACTACCTGGTCGATATCGGATTCGCCCAGTCGGCTGATGGCTTCGCCGGAGAATACCGGATGGGTGGCGTAGGCCAGCACGCGCTCGGCGCCGCGCTCTTTGAGAGCGGATGCGGCTTTGCACAGGGTGTTGGCGGTGTCGATCATATCGTCCACCAGAATGCAGGTGCGGCCTTGGATGTCGCCGATGACGTTCATCACTTCGGCAACATTGGCTTTGGGGCGGCGCTTGTCGATAATCGCCAGATCGGCGTTGAGCACTTTGGCAACGGCGCGGGCGCGGACGACGCCGCCGATGTCGGGGCTGACCACGGTCAGGTTTTCCAGGCGCTGCTGCTGGATGTCGTGAATCAGGATCGGCGTGGCGTAGATATTGTCCACCGGAATATCGAAAAAGCCCTGGATTTGGTCGGCGTGCAGATCGACGGTGAGAATGCGGTCGACGCCGGCGGAAACCAGCATATTGGCCACCAGTTTGGCGGAAATCGGCACGCGGGCGGAACGCGGGCGGCGGTCTTGGCGGGCGTAGCCGAAGTAGGGGATGGCGGCGGTGATGCGGCCGGCGGATGCGCGTTTGAGTGCATCGACCATGGTCAGCACTTCCATCAGGTTGTCATTGGTGGGCGCGCAGGTGGGCTGCAGGATGAAGACGTCGCGGCCGCGCACGTTTTCCAGAAGCTCGATTGCGATTTCGCCGTCGGAAAATTTGTTTACCGAAGCGTTGCCCAGCGTGGTGTCCAGATGTTTGACCACGCGGTAGGCCAGTTCGGGATTGGCGTTGCCGGTAAACACCATCAGATTGTCGTGTGCTGCCATGTCTTCGTCACTTGAAAAGGATTTTACTCGGGGAAACATACCGCTTCCTTGCCTTATGCGGGCCACTCGCCCGAAAGCCGCGGATTATACGCCGATAGCGGCGGCGCATCAAAGCAAAGTTTCAGGCTGCCTGAAAAGGGGTTTTCCGGTTTTGATTCAATAAAACAAGCGCGTATGGCTTGCATACGCGCTTATGTTTGGCTGGGGATGTAGGATTCGAACCTACGAATGTCGGAGTCAGAGTCCGATGCCTTAACCAGCTTGGCGAATCCCCAAGAAACGCTGGCTGGGGATGTAGGATTCGAACCTACGAATGCCGGAATCAAAATCCGGTGCCTTAACCAACTTGGCGAATCCCCAACACTTGAAAGGATGGCTGGGGATGTAGGATTCGAACCTACGAATGCCGGAATCAAAATCCGGTGCCTTAACCAACTTGGCGAATCCCCAACTTCGCGCCTGCAAAAAGCAGACCCGTTAAAGGGGGCGGATTATGTTTGCTTTTGGCCGGGCTGTCAAGGCTGCTTTGCCGTTTGGCCGCCGCTTTTTTCAGGCAGCCTGAAAACGCAGCGGGTGTTCGGCCAAGCCCGCCACGCACCAGCTTTCCAGCGTTTCGGGCAGGCGGCTGAGCACCGCTTCAGCTTCGGCCGCATTGTCGAAAGCTAAAAACAGGCAGGCGCCCGAGCCGGTCATGCGCGGGTTGCCGTAATCCTGCAGCAGCCTGAAGGCGGCAGTCACCGGCGGATATTCGGCCAGCACCACCGCCTGCATATCGTTGCGAAACGGCTGCAGCGCGGCAAAAGACGGCGCGGCGCAAGGGGTGCTGTCGCGCGGCAGGTCGGGATGGGCGAACACTTTGGGCGTGGCAACGTGCACGTTCGGCCGCACCAGCACATACCACTGCGGCGGCAGCGCCAGCGGCGTGAGGATTTCGCCGATGCCGCGGGCAAAAGCGCTTTGGCCGAACAGGAAAAACGGCACGTCCGCGCCCAGCGTCAGGCCGATTTTTTGCAGCGTGTTTGACGGCAGGTTCAAATCCCACAGGCGGTTGAGCACCATCAGCACGGTGGCCGCATCGGAGCTGCCGCCGCCGAGGCCGCCGCCGGTCGGGATGCGTTTTTCAACACGGATGTCCGCGCCCTTAAGGCAGCCTGAAAAGTTTTGCAGCGCCCGCGCCGCGCGTACGCACAAATCCTGCTCGGGCGGCACGTCGGAGAGCGGCGTGTGCAGCACGATGCGGCCATCATCGCGCGGCTCGATGTCAAGCGTGTCTTGCAAATCGATCAGGGTGAAGATGCTTTCCAACTCGTGATAGCCGTCGGCGCGGCGGCCGGTGATGCGTAAATCGAGATTGAGTTTGGCGGGGGCGGGATAGCTGGGCATAGCGTTCGGGATGGGTGTTTGGCCGGTTTCAGGCTGCCTGCGGTTTGGGGCAGCCTGAAAGGCTGTTGGAGATTAAACGGACGGCGATCGGGTTTTCAGGCTGCCTTGTTGCGACTGCAGGCAGCCTAAAAACCTGATCAGCTGCTGCGGGCGCGGCAGCGGCCTTGTGTGTCGGCGCGGCCGTGTTCGCGGCTGCTGTCGCTGAATACCAGCCGCAGGTTGAGCTGGCCGTTGTCCAGCACCAGCACGCGCGGGCTGCCGTCTTCGTTCAGGCTGCGGCGGATGCGCCAGCCGGCCTGCACCAGCGTGCCGTCGGTTTCGATGCGGTGCGGCAGGCCGTTTGCCCATTCGCCGTTCGCCCACACCGCCAGATGGGCGATGGGCAGACGGTAGCCTAACAGCTGCTCGCTCAATTCGTCGGGCGTGGCTGCTTCAAACTTTTGGCCTTTGCTGTCCACCGCCAGCACGCCCAAGTCGTCGCGGCACAGCTGGCCGACGGTACTGCCCAGCGGGGTGTTGACATCGACGGTTTCAACGCCGTTTTCCAGCGTCCAGTCAAAATGGGCGTAGCTGCCTTTTTCTTTCACTTTCACGCCCATGCGGCCGCTGGCGGCAAAGGTTTTCAGGCTGCGTTCGGTCTGCCATTCGGACGGTTTTTGTGCTTGCGGCACGCTACAGGCGGCCAGCAGGACAAGGCAGCCTGAAAGCAGCAGATAACGGTAGTTCATGCGGTTCTCCAAACAAATTCCCGAGCCGTTGCGCGGCATAAAGGGCAAAAAACGGCGGGCATTGTAACCGATGCCGCCGCCGGCCAAGGGTAAAGCCGTGTTAAGCCCGCCGCCTTTGCCCGCCCTTATGCGCTGCGGTTTTCAGGCTGCCTGCGCCGAAAAAGCAGCCTGAAAGTGCCTGCCGCCTGCGGCTGGCGGCCGCCATTCGCTATATAATGGCGGCCTTTGCCGATTTTTACCGACCACCCCGTTTTTCAGAAACCACCCCGTTTTTCAGAAAGCAGAACGCAGCATGAGCCGCATCCAAACCGTTTTCCAAGCCCTTAACGGCCGCAAGGCGCTGATTCCCTACGTTACCGCCGGCGATCCCGATCCCGACACCACGCTGGCGCTGATGCACGGCATGGCCAAGGCCGGTGCCGACATCATCGAGCTGGGCGTGCCCTTTTCCGACCCGATGGCCGACGGCCCCACCATCCAGCGCGCCGCCGAACGCGCGCTTGCGCAGGGCGTGTCGCTGAACGACGTGCTCGCCATCGTGCGCCGCTTCCGCGAAACGAACCAAAACACGCCGGTGGTGCTGATGGGCTATCTCAATCCCGTGCACAAAATGGGTTACGAAACCTTTGCCCGCGCCGCCGCCGAAGCCGGCGTGGACGGCGTGCTGACCGTGGACAGCCCGGTGGAAACTATCGAGCCGCTGCAGCAGGCATTGCAGGCGGCGGGTCTGGACTGCATTTTTCTGGTCGCTCCCACCACCGGCGAAGAGCGCATCGCCCAAATCGCCCAGCGCGCCGGCGGTTTTGTCTATTACGTTTCGCTCAAAGGCGTAACCGGCTCGGCCGAGCTCGATACCGCCGCCGTTGCCGAAAAACTCGCCGTGCTGCGCCGCCACATCCGCATCCCCATCGGCGTCGGCTTCGGCATCAGCGACGCCGCGTCTGCCGCGAAAATCGCCGCCGTGGCCGATGCCGTGATTGTCGGCAGCCGCATCGTGCGCGAAATCGAAGCCAATCCCGGCCGCGAAGCCGAGGCCGTTGCCGCCTTGGTCGGCGAACTGAAAGCGGCTGTTTGACGGCGCAGGCAGCCTGAAAGCCGAAAACACCTGCCCATACGGCAAAAGCAGCCTGAAAACCGCCCATCCGGTTTTCAGGCTGCTTTTTTGCGCGCCGGCGTTTTCAGGCTGCCTTAACGCGGCGGCCGCGCATCGGCCACCGCCGTGCCCGCCAGCATATCCTGCAGCGTGCGACGGCTGCCGACGCACAGCATCAGCAGGCACAGCGCCAGCAGCAGCGGCCGCACATAGCGCGTTTGGTCAAGCTCAGATTCCCAGGACGAGAAAAACAGCAGCGGCAGGCGGGAAGCCAGCAGCAGGCAGAGATAAAAGCCCGCTTCGCGCACCACCACCAGCCGCCAGAAGCCCGCGCGCTCGCCGTTGGCACCGACGATTTTCAGGCCGAACAGCATTTTGCCCAGCGACTGCCCGCGCACCGCCAGCAGCGCTACCTGCACCACCAGCAGCAGCGCCAGCAACACCATACTCAGGACGGCGGTGGTGCCTTCTTCCGCATAGTATGCCAGACTGAGCACCGGCGGCGGGGTGTAGGGATTCCACACCAGCATGGCCAGCGTCAGCGAGCGCCACTTCGGTTCCAGCGTAATCAGCACCGGCAGCCATACCAGCATAAACAGCGCGTAATTGAAAAGACAGGCGCCGATGCGCCGCAGACGCGGTGCCGGCGGGGGCGGCGCGGTTTCCGGCAGGTCGGTATTCGGCGGCGGGGCGTAGGGGCTGGGGGCAGCGGTATTCATGGCAAGTCTCGGTGAATGGCGGAAAACGGTTTCAGGCTGCCTGGGCGGCCGGCAGTCTGAAAAGGCGGGGGCGAATGTAGCAAGATTTGTCGCAGTCGGGCAGCCTGAAAGGCAAAAAAAGACGGCAAAAGCAGCCTGAAAACCACAATGGTGCTTTCAGGCTGCTTTTGCCGTCGGTTCACGCGTTCAACTGCTTCAAACTGCGGGCAACATATTCCCGTGCCGCGTCAACGGTATCGGGCATGGTTTTTTTCTCGCCGTGGTGGTCGGTTTTGGGCAGCGCGGCGAGAAAGCGTTCGACGTCTTCGGCAGCGAGCAGGCGGCCGTGCAGGTCGTAGCCGACGTTGAGCGCGCGGCCGGGGATGGCGGCGAGACGGTCGTGCAGGTGGCCGTAGAGATGGTACCAGCCTTTGTGGCAGCCTTCCCATTCGCTGATCGGGTAGTGGAACAGCACGGCGGTTTGGCCGCTCTCGGGCAGTCTGACTTTGAGATAGTCCTGCGCCGAGGCAAGCAGCGGACGGCCGTCGTATTTGGGGGTGTTGAGAAAATGATCGAGATGGGCGCGGATGATGCCGTCGTGGTTGCCGAAAACCAGATGGTGCTCGCCGTTGAGCCGCTCGAGATGGCGGCTGACGGTCTGTACGTCGCGGGCGAAACTCAAATCGCCGAGGTTATACACAATGTCGTCGGGCGACACGGTGTCGTTCCACACGCGGATGATTTGTTCGTTGAGCGCGTCGGTGCCGTCCTGGGCGCGAAACTGCGGGCAGAAGCGGGCGATATTGGCGTGGGAAAAATGCAAATCGGATGTGAAGTAGATATTGGGCATTTTGCTTGGTCTTTCTTGGTGTTCGGGTTTGCGGGGCAGCCTGAAAAGGCTTTCAGGCTGCTTTTGGATGGGACGAAACGGTAGGATTGTCTGTTTTGCCGTTCCACCTTACGATGATGTGGCTGGCGGCAGTAGTTGCCAGGCGTTTCGGGTATTCGGTTTTATTCGTTTGTTTTAAAGGAGTCATTATGTCCGCCAAATTCTTATTGCTGCTGGGTTTGCTGGCCGCTGCCGGTGTTCAGGCTGCCCCGTTGTCCTATAAGAACACAATGCTTACGGTAACGGCCGATTGCAACAAAAGTAAAAATCCGACCTGCCACCAGCTGACGGTTTCCTATCCCAAAACCGGCGACAAGGCGCTGGATGCGTGGGCATTGCAGGCGGTGAAAAAATCCGTCGGTACCCATAATCTGTCGGCACCGGCGCTCAAAGCTTTTTTGGCAAAAGACGAAGTGCTGCGCGAAACCAATAAAATGAATCGGGAGCGGCGCAAGAGCCCCTGCTATTTAAGCTATGTCCGGAGCATGGAGCTGGAAGGGCAGACGCCCAACTATGCCGTATTCGGCGAAGAAGTTTGGGAATACACCTGCGGCGTGCACGGCAACGGCACGCATACTTTGTCGGTGCTCAAACGCGGTACCGCCAATCCCCAGCCTGTGCCGCTGCAAGATATTCTGCTGCCCGGTAAAAAGGACAAACTGGTACAGTTGCAGAAAAACGGTTATGTAAAATATCTGATGAAAAAGTATTTTCCATCTGCCAAAGAAGCCCTTGACTATGCAAACGGATACAATAAGGAAGGTTTCAAAGGAACAGACAACTGGCGTTTTGCCAAAGGCGGCCTGGTTTTCTTCTTCCAAAGCTACGAAATCGGCGCCTACGTCATCGGCACGCCTGAAATCTATATTCCGGCTAAGGATTTGAACGGTATTGTCAAACCCGAAATCCTGCGCGAAGCGGCGCGCTACCAAATCAATCCCCGCATCTTGAAAGAGAATAAAAACGCCCGCTAACAGGATTCGATCCGTTTCCGAAGGCAGCCTGAAAAGTTTTCAGGCTGCTTGACGCTTGTTGT
Source organism: Kingella sp. SNUBH-2017 (assembly GCF_028680565.1). Classification (NCBI taxonomy): domain Bacteria; kingdom Pseudomonadati; phylum Pseudomonadota; class Betaproteobacteria; order Neisseriales; family Neisseriaceae; genus Kingella; species Kingella sp. SNUBH-2017. Next base: position 17,414 of record NZ_JAPHVK010000004.1, on the reverse strand, counting down.
CCGGAATATTTTGCCTTACGCTGGCGCAGCTTGGCGGCACGCGCGTCGGCGTTTTGTTATCCGTTTTGTTTTAAAGGAAAATCATGTCTGCCAAATCCCTGTTTTTGCTAAGCCTGCTGGCTGCCGCCGGCGTTCAGGCCGCCCCTTTGTCGTTTAAAACCGTCTCCACCACGGTAAAGGCCAACTGCGTCAAAAGCAGCTTGCCCGATCGGACGGACTGCCACGAGCTGGAAGTTGCCTACCCGCAAACCGGCGACAAGGCGCTCGATGTGTGGGCGCGGCGCCAGATGCAGAAGGCCGTAGGCACCGATAATCTCTCGCCCAAAGCGCTTAAAGCCTTTTGGCTGAAAAACGAAGAAGTAGCGGAAGTCAACAAGGACAACAAAGAGCGGGAAAAAGACGACTCCGCTTGCCATCTGAGCGTTATCCACGCGCTCCAATTGGAAGGGCAGACACCGAATTACGCCGTCTTCGGTGAGGAAGACTGGGGCTACCACTGCGGCCCGCACGGCAACGGCACGCACACTTGGTCGGTGGTCAAACGCGGCACGGCCAAGCCCAAAGCGCTGGCACTCAAAGACATCCTGCTGCCCGGCGGCCACGCCAAGCTCGTCAAGCTGCAAAAAACGGCGACTGCCGAAGGTTTGCTGAAAGGACACAGCGACGATTTCTCATCACTTCAGGATGCCATCCGCTCGCTTGACGATTACAACGGCAAAAACTTCAAAGGCACCGACAACTGGCGCTTTGCCAAAGGCGGGCTGATGTTTGAGTTCCAAAGCTACGAAATCGGCCCCTACCTGCTCGGCCGCCCCGCCGCCTATATCCCGCTTGCCAAGCTCAAAGGCATCGTCAAACCCGAAATCCTGCGCGAAGCGGCGCACTACCAAATCAGCCCCGACATTCTGAAAGAAGACAAGAACGCCCGTTAGTTAAAAGATTTTTGTCCGCTTCCGAAGGCAGCCTGAAAACCCGATTTGCGGTTTCAGGCTGCTTTTGCCTTTTCAGGCTGCCTACAACTCCCGCAAAAACGCCTGCACAAAGGCGATTTTCTGCTGCTCGTCCAGCGCATTGAATTCGTCCTGCCGCTCGCGGATATGGTCGATCAGCGGGTAGAACTCTTCGTCGATGCGGCGTTTGTCGAGCTTGGCGGCGAGGTTGGTTTCGTTGCTGCGGCCGAGCAGTTTGGACACCAGATAATAGGGCGATTTGAGCTTGAACAGCATTTGCTGCGTGGCGGCGTCGAACACCATAAAGCCTTCGTGTTCCACCGTTTGCAGCAGGGTTTTCAGCTCGCCGAAACTCAGGCCGCGCAGGGTGGCGGGGCGGCGGATGTTGTGGGCGGCGGCCAGGCGGTCGAGTTCGGCTTCGGCAAACTGGCGGCCGGTGGCCACGTCAATCACGCCAATCAGGGTTTCGCCAAGCAGCTCGCGGATAATGTGCGGGTCGCTTTCGTCTGTGATTTCAAACAGAAAAGTGTGGTTTGGGTGGGCGGTAAACAGGTCTTCGTACTGCGCGCAATGGCTTTGCACCATATCGGCAAAGGCGCTGTCGAGCGAGCCGGTGGTGGAATAAAGCGTGGTGTTGTCGAAGGCCGCGCCGCGGCTGGGATGGCCTTCAGGCAGGCGCACGTGGGTGCAGCAGCCGAGAAAACCGTTGATTTTGACCACGGCATCCACGCGTTGCGCGTCGTCCATTTTCAGCGGGTATTTGCTGTTTTTTGCCGTGCGTTCGGAGTAGTTGAACACTTTTTTAAACGGGCGAACGATGATGTGGTTGTGCTCGTCGATCACCATGCCGCGCATTTCCAAGAGCGCGTCGTCGAAGCGGTTGTCGTAGAACACGCTGCGGGCGTATTTGAGCACGCGCAATCCGGGGTGGCGGCGCGAGGTTTTGGCGGTGAAGTTGCGCCGGCCGAGGGCGAGATACTCGGCGGTAACGAAGGTTTGCCGCGCTTCGTCAAAGGGCAGCGCATCGCAGGTAAAGCGTTCCATCTGCGCCAACAGCGCGGCCTGCGCGGCGGACATCGGCTGCACGGCGGGGATGTGGACTTCTTCGCGCAGGCGGTTTTGGTTCAGCTTCAGATAGGCGGCCAGCGTGTCGGTTTCGCCCACACCGTGTGCGTTGTCAAAGAAATTGTGCAGGCGGCACACTTCTACGGCAAAGCCGTGTTTCTTTGCCATCTGCATCATGGCGATGCAGGCGGACGATTTCTGGTTGGTGTTGGAATTGAGCACCAGCATCGGCCGCGCTCGCTCGGACTGGCCGCGCCTAAAGGCATCGCGCATCGCCGCCTGGCCGCGCCGCTGCGCTTTGTCCAAGGCTTCGGGCGACCAGCGGTACACGCCGTTTTCGTCGGTAAGCAGCAAATCGTTTTCGATGCGCACGACTTCGCCGTCGGGATACTGCGCGAGAAACTCGGCGGTTTTCTGCGCGGCAAAAGTCGATTTGCCCGAGCCTTGATGGCCGCGTAACAACAGGAAAGTTTGGGTTTGCATTTTTAGTCCTTTTGAATTGGGTTTGGGTTTGTGGGGTTTCAGGCTGCTTTGAAAGCAGCCTGAAAGGTATCGGCTGCCGTGTTCCCTCTCCCGCCAAAGCGGGGGGCTAGGGTGGGGGCGGTGGCTGCTGCGGAAACTTTTCAGGGTAACGGTAGCGGCAAACGCAGTTCTGCGAACTGCCACCCCCACCCCAACCCTCCCCCGCGCTTGGGGCGCAGGGGAGGGAGCAAGGTTGCGCTGGGATGGGTGTTTCAGGCTGCTTTTGGGCTTTCAGGCGGCCTAAAAACAATCAATACCGTCATTAAATACCGTCACTCCCGCGCAGGCGGGAATCTTGTTTAATGTTCAAAAATTTTTGAAAAAACAACCTACTGTTTAAGTTCAACCAAGATTCCCGCCTACGCGGGAGTGACGATGATTTAACTATTTCTTGTTTTATTTTAGGTTTCGCAAAGGTTTCAGGTAGCCTTGCGCCCCAAATCGTCGTAACAGCATTCCCACAGCGGCACTTCGTCGGCGGAAACGTTTCCTGCCAGCAGCGCGGTTTCAAGGGCCGCATGGAAGGCGGTGCGGGTGGCGGGGTTTTCAAACCATTGCGCAAAGGCTTGGTTGAAAACGGCGGGGTCTTGGCGGCGGCTGGCGGACAGGTAGAAATCCTGCCGCCATTTTTTGCTGCCGACGGGCAGCGCCGTCCACGTTTCGACAAAGTCGGCCAGCGCGGGCAGGCGGTCGGCGTGCTGCGTCCAGATGTCGAGCAGTTCGGCGGTAATGTCCAAACCGGCGTGGTGGAACATGACGAGTGCGGCGGCGGGGTTGCCGTAGTCGGGTGCGGCGGTGAGTTGTCGCACAAACCAGGCGCAGGCGAAGCGGTGCATAAAGTCCAATTCGGCAGCCGACCAAACTTCGGGCAGGTCGCAGCGGAGTTTGTCGAGCTGCATTTCTTCCAAGCTGCGGATGTCTTCGCCGCGCACGATGGCTTCGAGAATGCGTGGCAGAAAGTGTTTCATGTCGCGGGCAGTAGCTGCTTCGTCGTCCAATGGGACGCTGCCGAGGTAGGCCTGCAGATAGTCTTCGGGAATGTCGCGCAGGGGAAAGCGCAGTAGTTCGCGCTGGAAGTCTGCGGGTGAGCAGCAGTCGCAGGTGCAGACGGCCAGTGGGAAATCGGCGCGGCAGGGGGCGAACAGACGGTAGGCTTCTTCGATTAGGGCGGTGAGTTGGTTGGTGTCGGTCATGGCGGGCTTTCGGGGTTTGTGGTTTTCAGGCTGCTTTTCCATCTGTACCAAAGCAGCCTGAAAAAATGGTGGACGCGACGGGATTCGAACCCGCATCAATAGGGCAACTTGGGCATTACCCCAAGCCAAGCCTGCCGTTGGAAACGCGCGCCAGTTGCAACCCGTCATCGGAGCTGCGAACCTGCATCCTCAACCGTGCCGACAGACCTACTTCAAACCAAGCGGTTCTATCCGCCCTACCTGCTGTTACACAGACTGCCTAGCTGTACTTAAACATTTTTGGCAGCGGCGCTCCCTTCAGTGCCAGCGCGCCCGTGTATCGGATTATTTGCAAGCGGTACGAATGCACCTGCTTTTATTTAATATATTAAAAAATCAATAAAATAACTTATGCCGGTGTTGTTTCCAAAATATAGCGCACGCTGCCTTGACGTACAAAAGCGCGGCGTTTGTTGGCAAGGCGCAGCACGAATAAGCCGTCCCAGCCGCCGAAGGGGTTATCTTCGCCGCGGATTTGGCCGATGATGAAAACGTTGTCAAACACTTGCCCGTCCGACATTTTGATTTGGTAACGCATCTTGGGATAAATCCTAACGGCATCCTGCGCGGCGGGCAGCGCTTGGATGCGGATGTGTTCTTGGCGTTTGTTTTCGCGTTTGGCGGAGATGAGAGCGTACGCCACGAGAAACAAAAACGCGGCAGCTAGGGCTTGCCAGATGATCATGATGGTTTCCTTTCTTTGCCGGATAGGCAGCCTGAAAAATAGAGACGGCAAGGCAGCAATGTTTGGTGGGATTGGCTCTTGCTCTAAGCGGCTGAGCCACCTTCGCGCCGTGGCGCAAGGGCGGGACTCGAACCCGCGACCCGGAGATTATCAATGTAATCCCACCGGCATTTGCCTGCCGTGCCTGGCATATAGGAATCCGAGTGCCAGGTGCGGATTGAGTGCGGAAGAATGGTTTTAAGTTTTTGAAAAAATAAATAAGATATTTTCAGGCTGCCTGAAAGCAGATTTTCGCTTTATGCGAAATCATAGAATGAAAACTAGAAATTTATGGTTTGGAATACATAGTCTCGATATTTTGAGATATTAGGGGAATCGCCCCTGCCTGCCGGACAGTACAGGCAGCCTGAAAAGCATGCGGCGGTACGGTGCGCCCGTTACCCGTTTCCCCGTACAATCCGCCCTTTGCCAAACCCATCACGAAAGATTGCCATGACCCGTATTCCGTCCATCGCCCTTGCCGCCCTGCTTGTCGCCTGCGCCGCACCTGATAGTGCGCCGCAAGATGCGTCTGCCAAGGCGCAAACTAGCAGTCGGCGCGAGCAGTCCCACGCCCTGTTCAAACAAGGCCTTAACCACTATCGGGGCAACAACTACCCCGCCGCGCTGCCGTTGTTTCAGCAGGCTGCCGCGCTGGGGGATGCACGGGCCGAAGGCTATCTCGGCCGCATTTATCTCAGCAACTACGCGCAGAAAAACCACGAGCAAGCCTTTATTCACTTTAAAGCCGCCGCCGAACAAGGCGACACGGCCTCCGAATTCTGGCTTGCCGCCTGCTACGACAACGGCGCCGGCACCGCGCCCGACCCCGTTCGGGCCATGCGCTGGTACCGCGCCGCCAGCCGGCACGGCGACGAAACCGCTGCCCTGGCCAAACTGGCCATCGGACGGATCTATGAGCAGGGCAGGGGCACCGCGCCCGACCGCGCCGCTGCCGCCGAGTGGTATCAAAAAGCCATGGAAGCGACGGACGATAATAGCATCAAAGCCCAAGCGCAGGCCGCGTTGGACCGCCTGAATGCCGCAGCGGCCAAGCAGCCTGAAAAATAATAGGCCGCCCGCACACGCCGTCCGTGCCGTGCAAAGGCCGTCTGAAAAGTCTTTTTGCTTTTCAGACGGCCTTTTTGGGGCTTTCAGGCTGCTTTGGGGCTTTCAGGCTGCCTGAAACCGTTGCGCGCCTTGCTCCCTCCCCTGCGCCCCAGCGCGGGGTAGGGTTGGGGAGGGGGTGGCAGTTTGCAAAACTGCGTTTACCGCTGCCGTTGTCCCGTAAAAATTTCCCCAGCGGCAACCGCCCCACCCTAGCCCTCCCCCGCAAGCGGGAGAGGGGATGCGCTGGCTGATATGTTTCAGGCTGCCTTATGCGAGCGCAGTTTCGCGGCGAAAAACACCAGTGTCGCCGCTACGGCCAGGGCGCAGCCCATGGCCAGGTGGATGCCGTCGAGCATTTTGGCCTGCGGCGTGGCGGCGGATGAGAGCTGTTCGCCAATATTGGTGGCGCCGACGAAAAACGCTGCGCCCACCGCGCCCGCAATCGGGTTGATGGTGGTCATAATCGCCGCGCCGTGCGGGTTGAGCTGCTTGGGCAGGGCGTTCAGGCCGAGAGTTTCGCCGGTAACGCAGCCGGACACGGACACCGCCATCAGGGCAAACATCGCCGAGAGCACGGCGGTTTGCGTGTCGAGCCGCAAAAACAGCCACATCACCGAGAGCGACACCACCATCATCACGGTGGCGGGCAATACGACAAAACGCCCGCCTTTTTTGTCGAGCAGACGGCCAAACAGCGGCGCGGCGGCGGCCTGCGCGATGCTGGCGGGCAGCAGAATCAGGCCGGTGGCGGTGCCGGTGAGCAGCAGCACCTGCTGGGTGTACATCGGCATCATCAGTTCCAGCCCCAAAAACAAAAACACCGCGCCCGCCAGTATCACCACGCTGTAACGAAACTGCGCATAGCCGAAAGCGCGCAGGTTCAACAGCGGCGTGGCCAGATGAAACTGGCGGCGGGCAAACCAGGCAATCAGCACCAGCGAAGCGGCAGAAAGCAGCACAAAACGCTCCCACGGCAGCGCGGCGAAATTGCTGCTGGCGTACACCAGCGCGCCGAAGCCCGTTATCGACAATACCGCCGAGAGCGCGTCGATTTTCGGGCGGGTAATCCGGCTCAGGTTCACCGTTAAAAACTTCGCCACCAGCGCCATCGCCGCCAGCATAAACGGCGCGGTAAAGCCAAACAGCACGCGCCAATGGGTGTGGTCGATGATGATGCCCGAGAGCGTCGGTCCCATCGCCGGCGCGGCGGTGAACATCATGGTAATCATGCCCATCGCCGTGCCGCGCCGCTCGGGCGGGTAAATCGACAAAATACCGTTAAACAACAGCGGCACGAAAAACGCCGCCGACACCGCCTGCACCATCCGCCCGGCCACCAGTACGCCGAAAGTCCGCGCAAAGGCGCATACCAGCGAGCCGGTTAAAAACACCGCCTGCGTCAAAAGCACCATGCGGCGCGTGTCCAGCCATTGGATCACCCCCGCCGTAATCGGCGTAAACGCACCCATCACCAGCAAAAAACCGGTGGTCAGCCACTGCACCGTGGTTTTGTTCACGCCGAAGTCGCGCATAAATCGCCCCCATCGCTTTCAGCAAGCGCAGCCGGCACAGGCAGGATGGGCGCGGAACGCACGCGCTTTTCAGGTAGCCCATCCCCCTTTTCAGGCTGCCCAATCCCCTAATTTTCAAAGAGATGAATATGACACCGAACAACCCAACGGGCGCATCTTGGTATGCCGACCCATCGCAGGGCAGCCTGCCCGATTCGTTCAACCTGTTTCAGGAACAATTCTTAAAGCCTTTGGGAAAAACCACTGCGAACATCGAACGGGAAAAAGAAAGTGCCGAATACGGCGCGGTTCGTTTTGAAATGGACGGACAAACCTGTTTGTTTCGTCAGGCCAAACACACGCCCAAAAAAATCGGCCAATTTGTCGTGCTTTGGAAACGCCCGGCAATGTCCGGCGAAATCGCGCCGTTTGACCGCGACGACGGCATTGATAAGGTGATTGTCTTGGCAGACGAACATCCGCGCTTCGGCGTGTTCGTTTTCCCATGTAGGCTGCTGACCGAAAAAGATATTTTTTCTGAAGAATCCATAGGGGGAAAACGCGCGTTTCGGGTTTACGCCCCTTGGGTGATGCCGTCGGCGGCACAGGCCAAGCGGGCCAAAATTTGGCAATGCGCCCACTTTGTGGAACTTACGGATACGGCTCAAGGGCTGGCACAATTAGCCAAGCTGCTTTAAGCCGAAAGGCAGCCTGAGAACGTGTTCATTATCTCAGCCTCTGCTGTAAACTATCGGTATGAACAGAAAAACCTACCCAAGCGATATCAGTCGCGAGCAATTTGCGCCTCTCCTTCCCCTGCTGGAAAGTGCCCGTAAACGTATAGCACCGCGCCACGCCAGGTGGACTTGTACGATGTCTCGTGCCATTCTCTACCTGCAACGCACTGGCTGCTCCTTCGGCGTGAGCGCGACATTGAGCAGCGTGTCGTTGAGATAACCGAAAAACGCGCCGATAAATAATGTGGCAACGATGGTTTTGGCGGGGAAGTCGGGGTGGTCGGCGTGGTATTCGTGTTCGGCAGGGGAATCGTTTTGGGCTGTGTGCATGGGAAAGGGTTGGGCTGAGGTGGATAAAGGGGCGGATTCTAACATTGCGCAACCCAAGCAGCCTGAAAACGGTTTTCAGGCTGCTTGGCGATACGGCAAGGGGCAGGCAGCCTGAAAGGCGCCGATGCGGTTTCAGGCTGCTTTCGGGTGTGGTTTGCTGCCGCAAAATGTGGCGGGATTGGATTTTCAGGCTGCCTGATACGGAATCGGGCAGCCTGAAAATATTTGCTATCGGGTTGGCCAACGGTAAGGGCGCAAGGCTTACACAAAGCCCATCGCGCTCTGGCTGCCTTCTTTCAGGCTGCATTCGCGGCGGATAGCTTCGAGCAGCGCGGCGGCATCGGCAAAGGGAATGATGCGCGCCTGGCGGGCGGCGGTGGCAAAATCGCCCGGGGCGAGCTGGCGGATGCGCGACAGCTCGGCTTTCAGGCTGTCGGGGCAGTCCAGCCCCAGCGCGGCGCAGTGGGCTTCAAAGAGCTGCCAGGCTTGGTCGTGGCGCAGGTGGGAAAACTCGATTTTGAAATCGAAGCGGCGCAGCGCGGCTTGGTCGAGATTGGCCATCAGATTGGTGGTGGCGACAAAAATGCCGGGGTAGTTTTCCATCTGGGTGAGCATTTCGTTTACCTGGGTCACTTCCCAGTTTTGCCGCGCCGAGCGGCGGTCCTGCAAAAAGCCGTCCACTTCGTCGAACAGCAGCACCGCTTCTTCGCTGCGGGCTTCGTCGAAGGCTTGGGCGATCAGCGCTTCGGTTTCGCCGACGTATTTGGACAGCAGATCGGAGCCGCGCTTGTAAATCATGCGGCGGCCGGACTGCTCGGCCAGCCAGGCGGCGTAGGCGCTTTTGCCGGTGCCGGGCGGGCCGTACAGGCACAGGGTGCCGCGGCCGGCGCGGGCGATGCCGGCGCCGAGGGCATCGACGTCCTGGCGGCTGTTGATCCAGCGGATGTCGTAAAGGTCGGGCAGGCGGGCGCCGCTGTCGAGGGCGTGGATGTTGCCCTGCGCTTTGAGGGTGTTGTGCAGCAGTTTTTGAAACAGCTCGCCTTTTTGTTCCTTGTCCCAGCCGGCGGCGGCGTGCTCGGTAACCTTGTGGGCTTTTTTCAGCAGCGCCGGCACCAGCGCTTCGTGCTCGGCCAGGCTGCGGATTTTGGACTTGGGCAAAAAAGACTCGGCATAGCCGGCGATCATGTCGGCGCGGCGGGTGGCGGGCGGCGCTTTCATTTCGATGACGATATCGAAGCGGCGCACGGCGGACGGGTCCATCAGCGAAACGTTGTTGCACACCCACACCATCGGCACGGCGTTGTTTTCGAGCATGCGGTTGAGCCAGGCTTTGTTGAGACTGAAATGGCTCTGGCCGCGGTCAAACAAGTCTTCGATTTCGTCGAACATCAGCATGGTGCGCTGGCCGGCGAGAATGTTTTGCGCCATGCGCAGGGCGTTCATGCGGTCGAAGCGGTCGGCGGGGCGGTCGTCGTTGTTGCCCGTCCACGAGATTTCGTAGAGTTCGACGTCCAGCGCTTTGGACAGGGCGCGGGTGAACTCGGTTTTGCCGGTGCCGGCCACGCCGTGAATCAGGATGTTGCAGCCGCGCGCCTGATGCTCGAAAGCGTGCGCCAGATGGTTTTTTGCCGCCGGCACCAGCACGCCCAGATGGGCAAAATCATCCAATGCCAGCTCGGTTTGCGGCGCGACTTGGATGTGCTGCTTGAGAATTTCGGCGGGGGTAACCGGCAGCGACACCATCAGTTCGGCAAAGCGGTGGGAGAGCAGGTCGATTTTGCTGCGCAGGTAGAACTCGTCGTCGTGGTCGAGACTGACCAGCCCGATGGACGCCAGCCGGCCGCGCGGCGCCAGCGCATCGGCGATGTCGCTTTCCGGCAGGCGCAGCAGCGCGGCGAGCGCGGCGCAAACGGCGGAGTCGTTCATCTCGCCCAGCAGCGTGCAGGCGCGCGCCAGATCGGCACGGGTGTGCAGCAAAATGGAAAAAGCCAGCACGCGGCAATCGGTGTCGGAAAAGCCGAAACGCTGCTCCCACTGCGCCAGATTGCCGCGCAGCGTGTCTGAGATGCCCTGCTGCCACACGTCTTCAAAACGGTGGTTTTCCTGCCATTGGCGGTAGCTTTCTTTCAGGCGGCGGCGGGCGGCCACTGGGTCGAATTCGTCCTGCTCTTCGTCGAACCAGTCTTCCGCGCCGATCAGCTTGGCGGTGCCGGCGTGCTCGAAGCCGTGCGGGCCGACCAGCTGCTTCTGCCCGTTGAGCGGATAAAGAATGTCCCACGCCCAATGCACAATCAGGGTGTCGAGCGGGGTGGTTTGGGTGGTGGTGTTCATATTTCACTCGCGGCAAAGGGTAATGGGAAAGAGACGGCGCAGGTAGCCTGAAAAACGGTGTGCGGGTTTGAGCGGGAAGGCCGGATGCGGGAATCCGGCCTATGGCTGCTGCTTTGGGCTTTCAGGCTGCCTTTGTAGGGTGAGCACCGCGCACCTTTAACCGTGTCGGCAGCCGTTTGGTGCGCGGTGCGCACCCTACGCATCCCTTGCAAGCAGGTTGCTTTTAGGTTTTCAGGCTGCCCGCGTATCCGTGGCAAACGGGCTGTTTTCGGCTTTCAGGCTGCTTTTGGATTTTTCGGCGGCGGCAAATGCAAAGCGGGCGGCACGCCGCCCGCTGTCCGGCAGCCGTTTTCAGGCTGCCAGCGTTTCCACCTGTATCATTTCGCCCTGCGGCACCACCGGCGCGGCCGGCGGCAGATCGCTGCGGCGCAGACGGGGAGCGGGCGGCGGTTCGAGACGGGCGGCAGCGGCAATCAGCGCGCCGACCTGGGTTTCGACCAGCTGCAGGCCGCCCAAGTCCAGTGTGGCAGCCAGACGGGCAATGCTCTGGCGGTCGTAACTGCTGTCGTTGCTGCCGGCGGCGGCTTTGGCAGCGGGCGCGGCGGCAGCGGCAGACGGCGCTTGCACGGCGGCGGTTGCGGCGCTTACGCTTGCTGCGGCAGGCTCTAAAGCGGCAGCGGGCGTTGGTGCATCGGCGTTTGCCGCGTTCGGGCTGCCTGCGTTTTCAGGCTGCTTTTCGCTATCGGCGGCAGCCTGAAAGGCAGCGTCGCCGTCCAATACCGCGGCTACAGCCTGCTGCACGCGCTCGGCGCTGTCGGCAATCCACACGTTTTCGTCGTTGGCGGCATTGTCGGCGGCGGACGTTTCAGGCTGCGTTGCCGGCGGCGGGGTCAGGCCGAGCACATGGGCGGCAGCCTGCTGTACCAGCAGCGCGGCTTCGGCGACATCGAAATACTGCTCGACTTTGGCGGCCGACGGAATGTGGCGGCGCTTGTCGTTGCGTTCTTTGCGCTGGCGCGGGGCTTCGGCGTTTTCCTGGCCGCCCAGATGCACTACCAGCGGTTTTTGTTTGCCGCCGCGGTTTTTGTTGCGGTTTTTGCCTTCCTTGCCGCCGGTTTTGCCGTTATCGGCAGCGGCGGTTTCCGCTCCGGCATTTTCAGGCTGCTTGGCGGCCGGCGGCGCGGCTTGGGCGTCGGCCTTGGGCGCACGCTCGTTCTGCTGGCGCTCGTTTTGGCGTTCGGCCTTGGGCTGGCGCTCTTGGCGCGGCGCTTTGGGCTGCTGGCTGCGTGCGTTGTCGCGGCTGTCGGCTTTGGCGGTGTCGCGTTTGTTGTCGGCACGCTCGTCGCCTTTGGCTTCGGCTTTTTCAACTTTTTGCTTGGGGTTTTCGCTTTCGGCGCTGCGTGGTTTGCTGTGGCGGTTGGGACGCTGGCGCGCGGCCTGCGGTTTGTCGCTTTTGGCGGCGGGTTTGTCTGCTTTGGCGCTGCCGCCGAACAGGCTGCCCAGCCAGTTTTTCAGGCTGCCCAGCAGCGAGGGCTTGGCCACCGGTGCCGGCGAGGCGTGTTTGAGGCCTTTGACGGCGGGTTCGGGGCGGGCGGCTTTTTCGCTTTTCTTGCCGGCAAAGGGCACGCTGTCGCCGTTTTCAGGCTGGCTGACACGCTTGTAGCTGGGTTCGGCGTCGTCGTCCACGTCGTCGGTGCGCACGCGGCTGATTTCGTAGTGCGGGTTTTCCAGGCCGGTGTTGGGAATCAGGAAAACGGAAACGTCCAGCCGCTCTTCCATGCCGAAGAGTTCGGCGCGCTTTTCGTTGAGCAGGAAGGTGGCGACATCAACCGGCACCTGCACGTGCACTTCGCCGGTGTTGTCTTTCATGGCGGCGTCCTGAATCAGGCGCAGAATGTGCAGAGCGGTGGATTCGATGCTGCGGATGACGCCGGTGCCGGCGCAGCGCGGGCAGGCGACGTGGCTGGACTCGCCGAGCGCGGGTTTGAGCCGCTGGCGGGAGAGTTCGAGCAGGCCGAATTTGGAGAGTTTGCCCATCTGCACGCGGGCGCGGTCTTTTTTCAGGGCGTCGCGCAGGGTGTTTTCGACTTCGCGCTGGTGCTTGGGGTCTTCCATGTCGATGAAGTCGATGACCACCAGTCCGCCCAAATCGCGCAGGCGCATCTGGCGGGCGACTTCTTCGGCGGCTTCCATATTGGTTTTGAAGGCGGTCTCTTCGATGTCGGCGCCGCGGGTGGCGCGGGCGGAATTGACGTCGATGGAAACCAGCGCTTCGGTGTGGTCGATGACGATGGCGCCGCCGCCCGGAAGGTTTACCGAGCGGGAAAAGGCGGTTTCGATCTGCTGCTCGATCTGCAGGCGGGAAAACAGCGGGGTGTGGTCTTCGTAGAGCTTGAGTCGGCCGAGATTGGCGGGCATCACGTAGCTCATAAACTCGAATACCTGCTCGTAAACTTCGCGGTTGTCGACCAGGATTTCGCCGATGTCGGGGCGGTAGTAGTCGCGGATGGCGCGGATCAGCAGCGAGCTTTCCATAAACAGCAGATAGGGCTTGCTGTGGGCGGCGGCGGCTTCTTCGATGGCCTGCCACAGTTGCAGCAGGTAGTTGAAATCCCACTGCAGTTCTTCCACGCTGCGGCCGATGCCGGCGGTGCGGGCGATCAGGCTCATGCCGCGCGGCACTTCGAGTTCGGCCATCGCCGCTTTAAGTTCGGCGCGCTCGTCGCCTTCGATGCGGCGGGAGACGCCGCCGCCGCGCGGGTTGTTGGGCATCAGCACCAGATAGCGGCCGGCCAGCGAGATAAAGGTGGTGAGCGCCGCGCCTTTGTTGCCGCGTTCGTCTTTTTCCACCTGCACGATGACCTGCATGCCTTCTTTGAGCACGTCTTGGATGCGGGCTTTGCCGCCTTCGTAGTCTTGGAAATAGGCGCGGGAGACTTCTTTGAAGGGCAGAAAGCCGTGGCGGTCGGTACCGTAATCGACGAAGCAGGCTTCCAGCGAGGGTTCGATGCGGGTGATGACACCCTTGTAGATATTGCCTTTGCGCTGCTCTTTGCCCAGGGTTTCAATGTCCAGGTCGAGCAGGGTTTGGCCGTCAACGATGGCCACGCGCAATTCTTCCGAATGGCGGGCGTTAAACAGCATGCGTTTCATGGGTTTGCACCTTTTTGCGAGTGCGGCGCCCGAAAGAATGTCGCAGTAATCAGTTTTTAAACGTAATACCCCGCGCTGCACGCGGCAGCCGGGGAACAAGAGAGAGAAATAAAGATCGATTTTGCAATGGGGCTGTGCCGGATGGGTCCGGCAGGCAGCCTGAAAATAAGAAACTGTGTCTGCCGGCCGCATTCGGGGCGGCAACAGATTCTGAGACAGCCGTCGTCTTTCTTGTATTTGGGATGGGCAGCGGGGATGCAGGCTGCGCGGCGGTGTCGGCGCCGCGTCTGACGCGCTGTTTTGCGGCCGCTGCCGTTTAAACTTAATTACGGTTTCATCCGGCAAGGCTGTGTGGTGCCGGACGAAGGAATTGCTTTGCGGGGTGCCGTTTTCAATTAAAATAGACTGCCGCCCGCCGTTTCGATTAAGGTTTTCCGGCTTGTCCGAACAGGATTTTCTCTTTTCGACAATGCATTTTCGGCGGGAAGGCAGCCTGAAAAACCGCGCGCCGCCGCTCATTAGCAGATTGCGGCGGGCACAGCCAGCGATTATAGAGAAAATGCCTACGATTAGCAAAGATTCGGTCAGTCATCTGACCGTCGGCAGCGAAGAAGCCGGCCAGCGGCTCGACAACTATCTGGTCAAAATCCTAAAAGGCGTACCCAAAAGCCACATCCACCGCATCATCCGCGCCGGCGAAGTGCGCGTGAACAAAAAACGCGCCAAGCCCGAGCAGCGCACCGCCGAACACGACATCATCCGTCTGCCCCCCATCCGCACCGCCGCTCCCGCAGGCAGCCTGAAAAACGGTTTTCAGGCTGCCCCGCCGCCGCGCGAATTCGAGATTGTTTTTGAAGACGACGCCCTGTTGGTAATTGACAAACCCGCCGGCGTCGCCGTGCACGGCGGCAGCGGCGTCAGCTTCGGCGTGATCGAACAAATCCGCCGCGCCCGCCCCCAAGCGCGCTATCTCGAACTCGTCCACCGGCTCGACAAAGACACCAGCGGCCTGTTGATGATTGCCAAAAAACGCAGCGCCCTGGTGAAGCTGCACGAAGCCATCCGTGCCGGCGAGCCGGAAAAAAGCTATCTGGCGCTGGGCGTCGGCGCCTGGCAGCCTGAAAAACGCCACGTGCGCGAGCCGCTGCTCAAATACACCGGCGCGCAGGGCGAAAAAATGGTGCGCGTCTCGGCCGACGGACAAAGCGCCCACACCGTTTTCAGGCTGCTCGAACACTACGGCGGCAGCGTGCTGCACCAAATCGGCATCTCGCAGCTGAGTTTGGTTGAAGCCACGCTGAAAACCGGCCGCACCCACCAAATCCGCGTGCACATGCAGTCGCAACATTGCCCGATTGCCGGCGACGAGCGCTACGGCGACTACCAGGCCAACCGCCGCCTGCCCAAAATCGGCCTGCGCCGCATGTTCCTTCACGCCGCTCGCCTGAAACTGCGCCACCCCTTAAGCGGCGAGCCGCTCACGCTCGAAGCGCCGCTACCGGATGATTTGCAGAATCTTCTGGTAATGCTCAAAGCAGCCTGAAAGCTGCCGTTTCTGTTTTTCAGGCTGCTTTTCAGGCTGCCTGAAAGCCGTTTTTTGAAAGAGACCCATGTCCGAAATCGTTACCCTTACCGCCGGCAACGGCCAGACCGTGCGCTTTTACAACGAAATCAAAGCGCAGGGCGGCATGAAAGACGTTTATTTCTCGCCCGACGGCGGCTATGTCGTCGCCTTTTACCGCCGCGAAGCCGATGCCGACACCCGCGAGCGGCTGGAAATGATTACCGGCGCCTACCGCGAGCGCATTTTCGGCCAGGAAGGCGGCAGCTACCTGCAAAACCTTTACTGCTGGCCGACGGCGGTGGTCGAATGGCAGGGGCGGCTGGGCGTGGTCGCGCCGTTTTACCGGCCGTGCTTTTTCTTTGAACACGGCAGCCGCAACAACGATATGCTCGGCATCAAAGGCAAGGAAAAAGACGGCAAATGGTTCGCCAGCGCCGCCAACCGCAGCAAATTCCTCGACCCGCGCGAATTGGGCAACTGGATGATGCACCTGAAAGTCTGCATTATGCTCGCTCGCGCTGTGCGCCGCATGCACATGGCCGGGCTTTCGCACAGCGATTTGGGCTACAAAAACTGCCTGATCGACCCTACCACCGGCCAGGCCAGCCTAATCGACATCGACGGCCTGGTGGTACCCGGCAAACACCCGCCCACCGTCGTCGGCACGCCCGACTTTATCGCCCCCGAAGTCGTCGAAACCGCCCATCTCGACAAAAACGACCCTGCCCGCAAGCTGCCCTCGCGCAGCACCGATTTGCATGCGCTGGCCGTTTTAATCTATATGTATCTGCTCTACCGCCACCCGCTGCGCGGCGACAAAGTCCACGATGCCGACGACAGCCAGCGCGATGAAGAACTAATGATGGGCGCCGCCGCGCTGTTTGTCGAACACCCCGCCGATGCATCCAACCGCATCCGCATCGAGCATCTCAAGCCGCACGAACTGCCGTGGAAAGACACCGCTGCCGTGCCCTATACCGTTTGCGGCCCCTATCTGGCCGCTCTGTTCGAGCGCGCCTTTATCGACGGCCTGCACCGCCCCGCCGAGCGCCCGTCCGCCGACGAATGGGAGCAGGCGCTGGTCAAAACCGTCGATCTGCTCCAGCCCTGCGCCAATGCCGAATGCGGCCAGAAATACTATCCCTTTGACAACCGCGTCCAGCCCAAATGCCCGTTTTGCGGCACGCCCCACCGCGGCAGCCTGCCGGTGCTGAACCTCTATTCGCAAGACCCCGACGGCAAATACCGTCCCGACCAGCACCGCATTATGGTCTATAGCGGCCAGTCGCTGTTTGCCTGGCACGCCGACCGCAACATCTTCCCCAACGAGCGGCTAAAACCCGAAGATACCCGCCGCGTCGCTTATTTTGTCGAGCATCAGGGGCAGTGGTGGCTGGTAAACGAACGGCTCGACGGTCTGTATGACGCCGTCGCCAAAACCCCCGTCCCGCCCGGTGAAAAAGTCCTGCTGACCGAAGGCGCGCAACTGCTGCTCCAGTCCGATCCCGGCGGCCGCCTTGCTGCCGTACAGATGGCCGGAGCAGCCTGAAAACGGGTTTTCGCAGTAAAAGCAGCCTGAAAAACCGAGCGCACGGTTTTTCAGGCTGCTTTTTTGGTTTCAACAGGTAGCCGATGTTGTCAAAACCAACATTGGCGAGAGTTGGGGGCAGTTTACAGATCTACGCGTGCTGCACCGTAGGTAAAAGAAAACACGACAGCCAGCCGGTATCTGCAAACCGCCCCCAAAATAAAGTGTCTAAGGAGATTTTTTAGTCCACTCCTTGGCACATTTCCTTGGCACATTTTTTGCTTGTTTTTACCCAAGTAATTCTTTCATGCAATAGCAATATAGTTGCTTTTTTAATTCATGGAGCCCTGCTATGAACAAACACTGCCATAAAATTGTTTTCAACCGCCGCCGCGGCATTCTGATGGCCGTAGCCGAGACCGCAGTCGGGCAGGGCAAAAGCCCCGGCGAGCGCTCAGGCGGAGAAACCGGTGGCGGTAACGGCAGTCTAAAAACCCATTCAGGCTGCCGTTTGCATTTGGGCACGCTGGCTTTCAGCCTGCTGCTCGGTTTCGGTTCGGCCCTGATTGTGCCCGCCGCCGCTGCCGACATCCAAGCCGACAAATCCGCCCCCAAATCCCAGCAGCCCGTCATCCTGCAAACCGGCAACGGACTGCC